>CAZBOQ010000146.1:0-3987 GCA_964493555.1 uncultured Gammaproteobacteria bacterium
ACCTGCTTGCCACGATCGGCATAATATCCCGCGAGGTTGGTCGCGATAGTAGTCTTACCACAACCGCCTTTGGGATTGAGCACCAAGATTGAGCGCATGCCGGTCCCCTACGGAGCGTAAAACTAACAGTCTAATATAAACCAGGCGCCAATCAAAAACGTCGCCAAAGAACGAGCTACCATAGTGCACCTACTCCTTCAGGTTTCCTCAGCGCCAGTTTTGGCGTCCATTATTCGTTCAATTATCGGAGTCACGATTAATTCCATTGCTAGCACGTAACGTTCTCCGGGCACGACAATCGTGTCGGGCCTAGACAGAAACGCCCCACTGAGTTTATCCAGCAGATAGTCGAAATCGGCCTGGATCTTGCGCCGGTTTCGGATGTGGATGACCACTGAACTCTCGGTTTCGTTTGGTATGTCCTCGGTGGCGAACGGGTTGGAGGTGTCGACTGTTGGGATGCGCTGAAAATTGACATCGGTCAAGGAAAACTGTGGCACGATGTAATGCGCATAATCGTGCATCCGCCGTAAAATATGTTTTGTTGTTTCCTCAGCACTGTAGCCGCGTACTGCTCGGTCGCGATGGATTTTCTGGATCCACTCCAAATTGATGATCGGTACTACGCCAATCAATAGATCAACGTAGCTAGCTACGTCGAAATCGTCGTAGTTGAGGCCGCCGTGCAGACCTTCATAAAACAGTAAATCGGTGGTGGTCGGTAACGGACGCCATTCAGTAAACGTGCCTGACCGGTGGCCATAGCGTTCAGCCTCGGCATCGGTGTGCACATAGCTACGCCGTTTGCCAGTGCCGTACTGTGCGTACTCGCGGAACAAATCTACAAGTTCGACGAAGAGGTTTCCTTCTGGTCCGAAATGCGTAACGTTCTCGCCCTGCTCTTCAGCCTGAGCGACCACCTCGGCCATGGCCGCGCGATCGTAGCGATGAAAGCTGTCGCCTTCGATGACAGCTGCGGTGATGCCAGCATGGCGAAAGATATGTTCGAACGCGCGCTTTACCTCGGTGGTGCCGGCGCCCGAGGACCCCGTCAGGGCGACGATGGGAAACCGCTTCGACATAAGGCGGGCATATTACATGAAGGTAGTTGATAGCGGTTAAGATCCAGTCTACCCAAGGATCGAGACCAGGATGCTCATGGCTGAATCGCCCATGTCCCCACCGAACCGCAAGGTGCACAGTGGCCGTGAACTGTATGTACGGTTGCTTACGTATGTGCAGCCACATTGGCGGATATTTTTGCTTTCCGTGATTAGCATGGTGCTTCTGGCGGCGAGCGAACCGGCGGTACCGTGGTTATTGAAAATCGTTCTGGACGAGGGTTTTATAGCGGGTGACCACGGCATGCGTTTGCTGGTGCCAGTCTTGTTCGTCGGGCTCTTTTTTCTCCGAGGGATGCTCAGCTATGTTGGTACGCTAGGTTTGCATTGGGTAGCGCACCGGGTGGTGATGACTTTGAGAAACGCCATGTTTATAAGTTTGTTAGATCTACCTGTGCGGTTTTACGATCGTTCCAGCGTCGGGCAACTCATTTCCAAGTTGACCTTTGACGTCACCCAGGTGCAGCAGGCGGCGACGACTGTGTTTACGGTGCTTTTAGAGGACAGTATCCGGATCCTGGCGCTCGTCAGCATCATGTTTTATGTACAGTGGCGCCTCGGCATTGTGATGTTGTTGCTTGCGCCGCTGATCGGCTACGTGATCTATTCGATCAGTCACCGCTTGCGGTCCATGAGCCGGCGAGTTCAAGAGTCCATGGGGACTATCACACATATTTCGCAAGAAGCGATCGAAGGTCAGAAAGCGGTTAAAGTCTACGCTGGCCAACGCTACGAAGCCGAACGTTTTTCAGAGGCCGCGAACGTCGTGCGTATGTTCAACATGAAGTTGGTGGCGGCGTCGGCGCGCAACGTGCCGCTGATCCTACTTATTTTGGCAATTGGTCTTGCTCTCACCATCTATCTGGCGCTATCTCTTTCGGCAACACAGAGTTTGACGCCCGGCTCGTTTGTCATGTTCATGACCATAGCGGTGTTGTTGCAGGCGCCCAGCAAACGGCTGACCAGAGTAAACGAACATCTGCAACGCGGCGTGGCAGCGGCGGAGAGTGTGTTCGCTGTAATAGACGAACTTGAAGAGAAGGACGCCGGGCGGGGTGAAATCGGACGTGCCAGCGGCACGATCACATTCAAGGAGGTTAGTTTCAGCTACGCTGACGAATTGGTGCCGGCGCTTCGTAATGTGTCGCTCGCCATCGCGGCTGGCCAAACGGTTGCCTTCGTGGGTGCGTCGGGCAGCGGTAAAACGACTTTGGTTAATTTGTTGCCGAGATTTTATGAACCCTCGAACGGCGCTGTCTCACTCGACGGCACCACCGTACAGGCGCTGAAACTTTCTTCGCTCCGCCAGCAGATTGCACTGGTGAGTCAGGAAGTGGTGTTATTTAACGATACCCTAGCGAACAATATCGCATACGGTGCTATGCGTGGGGCAAGTGATGCTGAAGTCGTCGCCGCGAGCGAAGCCGCGCATGTTATGGAGTTTGCCGCCACGCTTCCGCAGGGCTTGGGTACCATTATTGGTGAAAATGGCGTGCATCTTTCCGGTGGGCAGCGCCAACGTGTCGCTATCGCTCGCGCGCTCCTTAAGAATGCTCCGGTGCTTATACTGGACGAGGCGACGTCATCTCTGGAGACAGTTTCGGAACGTAACATCCAGGAAGCGTTGGAGACATTGCGGCAGGGCCGTACCTGTTTGATAATTGCCCACCGACTTTCCACCGTTGAGAACGCCGACCGCATCGTCGTCATGCACGGTGGCGAAATCGTCGAGTCGGGAACCCATCAGGAACTGTTGGATATGGGTGGCGTGTATACCAGATTGTACCACCATGATCTGACGGGCGATTAAGGGTCTGCGAGAACCCGCTTTACTTTTAGTTTAAGAGTCTTCTGGCCGTCGCCGATGCGCGACCGGCCTATGCGGCTCATTGCTCCACCGTTATTAACTAACATCCGGCTACCGTCATCGCCTCGACGAGTATGGAGCCTGTGCGGATATTGCCGCGCATCTCAACGTCGTTACCTATCGCAACGATGCCCTTGAATATGTCGGCAAGATTGCCAGCGATGGTGATCTCTTCCACTGGGTATTGAGCCTCACCGCCTTCTACCCAGAATCCAGAAGCACCACGCGAATAATCCCCTGTGACGATGTTGACGCCGAATCCCATCAGGTCCGTTACCAAGAGTCCTGTATCCATCTGTGCGAGCAGACCGCCGAGATCCGCTTTGCTGCCGTCGGCGGTAAGATTATGCACGCCACCGGCGTTGCCAGTGGGCGGCAAGTCGAGTTTACGTGCTGAATAACCATCTAACACATAGCCGTTCAGCACCCCATTTGAAACGAGATCGCGGGAACTCGTGGTAACGCCCTCTCGGTCGAACGGCGCGCTACCAAGTCCCCGCGCTAAGTGCGGTTGCTCGCGCAGGGTAACATGCGGCGCAAAGATCGGACGGCCGACTTTATCAAGCAGAAAGCTTGCCTTTCGATACAGTGCCGGACCTGAAACAGCGGACACAAAATGGTGTAGTAAGCCCGCCGCCACGGGTGCTTCGAACACTACCGGAGTCGATCGCGTTTTGAGTTGTCGTGCGCCCACGCGGTGCACTGCGCGCTGGGCGGCAACCATGCCGACTGATTCTGGTAAGTCGAGATCCTCGTGCGCTCTGGCGATGGTGTACCAATGTCCCTTTTGCATTTTGTCGCTGGCGCCTGCGATCACAGCGCAGGAGACACTGTGTCGCGTGCTCTGCCAGGCGCCGCGGAAGCCATGGGTGTTTGCGTAACAATAGGCGCCAGCGTGGCAGCTGACTGTTGCGCCTTCGGAATTGGTAATAAGGTGATCGTGATCACGCGCGGCGTCTTCGCACTGTCGCGCTAGGTTGATGGCACGTTCGGCTTGCA
>CAZBOQ010000147.1:0-5617 GCA_964493555.1 uncultured Gammaproteobacteria bacterium
TAATGTGGGAGGACTGCCCGCGGATATGGACATGCAATTGGTTGAGCCGCTGCGGGAACTGTTTAAAGACGAAGTGCGCAAGATCAGCGCCAAACTTGGTTTGCCGCGAGAGATGGTCTATCGCCACCCCTTCCCCGGACCTGGCCTTGGCGTGCGGATCTTAGGCGAGGTCAAAAAGGAATACGCCGATACGCTGAGAGCGGCCGATGCTATCTATTTGGAGGAGCTGCGTCGCCATGGTTGGTACGACCAGGTCAGTCAGGCCTTTGCGGTGTTTCTGCCGGTTAAATCGGTCGGCGTTAAAGGCGACGCGCGATATTATGAGTATGTGATCGCGCTCAGAGCGGTCGAAACCGTGGATTTTATGACCGCGCATTGTGCGCGCTAGCCGTACAAATTACTTGACCTTCTATCACGTCGAATTATTAATGAGGTGTCGGGCGTATCTCGGGTAACCTACGATATTTCCGGGAAACCGCCAGCGACTATCGAGTGGGAATAAAGTACGGCATATCAGTGCTTTATAATGATAAGTGTAAATTTAAAGAAAATAAGAGAATTTACAAATGAGCACCGTGGTGGATGCTGCCGTAACGTCTGAGTCCGACGAACACTGGATGCAGATCGCTCTTGAACATGCGCAACGCGCGTGGGTTGACAACGAAGTGCCCGTCGGTGCCGTGGTCGTGTCCGAGGGCAGCATTATTGGTACCGGCAGTAATTCTCCGATTGCGCTAAGTGATCCCAGCGCCCATGCGGAAATCCTGGCACTGCGAGTGGCGGCCGGGCACGCGTCGAATTACCGTCTACCTGAAGCCACAATGTTTGTAACCCTGGAGCCGTGCATCATGTGCGTCGGCGCGATTGTGCAGGCGCGACTCCAACGAGTTGTCTTCGGCGCACACGATCCGCGCGCCGGTGCCGCGGGTGGCGCTTTCGAATTGCTTGGCGATACGCGACTTAATCATCACCCGGCCGTACAGTCAGGGGTGCTCGCCGAGCAGTGTGCTGAGTTGTTACGGAAGTTTTTTCGGCAGCGGCGTTAGTGTTTCATCCCGGAAATAATGGACATGATTATGCGGTTTGGCAAGGCGTGCTGACGAGTGCTAGCTGTATGTGCGTTATTTACGGGACACGATACTAAACTTTAAAGATGGAGGATCTCGCGGTCACGTTAGCACGCGTTTTGCAGGCGAGGAACGCCAAAGTTGCAACGGCGGAGTCGTGCACTGGTGGGTGGTTGGCAAAGAGAATTACCGACGTGGCTGGAAGTTCTGCGTGGTTTGACCAGGGTTTCATCACTTATTCGAATGACGCGAAGCAGGAATTGTTAGGAGTAAGTGGCGCAACCTTGGAGATGCATGGCGCGGTCAGTGAACCGACGGTCCGAGAGATGGCGGAAGGCATGCTTGGCCGCGGTGGTGCCACCGTTACCGCCGCGATCACTGGCGTTGCCGGGCCGAGCGGTGGTAGCGAGGATAAACCGGTAGGTACCGTCTGGTTGGCATGGGCGATGGAGGGCAAAGAAACGCTTACCACGTTAAGACAGTTCTCTGGCGATCGGGAAAACGTGCGGCGTGCGGCCGTAAGGACAGCGCTGGAAGGCCTGATAGGAATGCTAGACTGAAAGCGTATGACGCGTTTGTTCTTCGCACTCTGGCCGGACGAGGACACGCGTACCAGGCTGTCGATGGTGCTCGATTCATGGCCGGTCGTGGGCCGACTGGTTCCAGGCAACAACCTGCATTGTACGCTGGCGTTTCTCGGCGGCGTCTCAGCGGACACGCAGACTGCCGTCACAGCTGCGGCTTCGGGTCTCGATCTACCGGTCTTTGACTTTACGATGTGTACGGCTGGGTTCTGGGCGCGACCTAAAATTGCTTGGTTGGGTACTGAAGGGACGCCGCCCGGCATGCGGGCTATGGTCGAAGCGTAGGCGGCAGTTGCCAGAAAATACGACATTCGGTTGGATGCGCGCCCAATTAAACAGCGTATTAAGGCATTTCGGATGGTGCGCTGGGGGCCCGACGTTGGAGCGCCTTTCACCATCCGTTGGCGTGCGGGAGCATTCACGCTAGTCGAATCCGTTACCGAGCCCAGCGGTGTGCGGTATCGACCGCTCCAGCAATCGCCGCTACAGGAAGATCGATGAATCTGGGGATCGTTTTTGGGGCTCACCGGGTGAGCCCGTGAGGGTGTAAAAGGGAACCGGGAGCCTTGGACTGATCTACTTGTTCCAGTAGATCAAAAGGCCAATAATCGAGGTTCCGAACGCCTTCATAAATATGCAGGCCAAGAGCAACCAAAGGACGAGGAATTAGACGATGGATGAAGATCGCAAAAAAGCGCTAGGAGCGGCGCTAAGCCAGATAGAGAAGCAGTTCGGTACTGGATCGGTGATGCGCATGGGTGATGTTGCGGCGATAAATGTCGATGTCGTGTCATCGGGTTCTTTGAATCTCGATATTGCTTTAGGGATAGGCGGTTTGCCGCGCGGTCGCGTGGTGGAAGTTTACGGCCCTGAATCATCGGGCAAGACGACCATTGCGTTACACGCGGTTGCACAGGTGCAAAAGACGGGCGGCACCGCAGCGTTCGTAGACGCCGAGCATGCGCTTGATCCGCAATACGCTGCTAAGCTCGGCGTTCAGATTGAAGATCTGTTGGTTTCTCAACCCGACACCGGTGAGCAAGCGCTCGAGATAACCGATATGCTGGTCCGTTCCGGAGCAGTTGATTTGATCGTAATTGATTCGGTCGCGGCGTTGACGCCGAAAGCGGAGATTGAGGGTGAGATGGGTGATACCCATGTCGGATTGCAGGCGCGTTTGATGTCGCAAGCCTTACGCAAGCTGACCGCTAATATCAAACGGGCGAATACTCTGGTTATTTTCATTAACCAGATCCGAATGAAGATCGGTGTGATGTTTGGCAGCCCGGAAACGACCAGCGGCGGTAATGCGCTTAAGTTCTACGCCTCTGTGCGCCTCGACATTCGTCGTATCGGATCGATAAAGCGCGCTGACGAAGTGGTCGGTAATGAAACGAAAGTTAAAGTCGTCAAGAACAAGGTCGCGCCACCATTCAAGGTCGCGTTTTTCGACATCCTTTACGGTGAAGGCATATCACGGGAAGGGGAGTTGATCGATCTAGGCGTTGACCACGGTCTCGTGCAGAAAAGTGGAGCCTGGTACAGTTATGGCGGAGACCGGATTGGCCAAGGTAAAGACAACGTACGTAATTACCTTAAAGAGCACAGTGAGGTTGCAGATCAGCTGGAAACCGCGATCCGTGATCTTGTTTTGCCGCAGCTCACGGCAGGGGATACCGCCGAAGATGCGGAGGTCGAGGCCTGAGCTCGGAGAAGGTCGCGGACGTTGACGAGTCTGCGCGGGTCAGGCAGTGCGCCCTTGCTCTACTCACTCGCCGCGAACACTCGAGCAAAGAGTTAAATCGTAAGCTAAACATACGCGGCTTTGACGGTGCGCTCATCGCATCGACGCTTGCTGAATTGGCTAACGCCGGTCTTCAAAGCGAAGAGCGCTACACCGAGGCATATGTCGCGAGCCGTGTTGCCAAGGGTTTCGGGCCGTTACGAATACTGAAGGAACTATTGGAACGGGGAATAGACGCGGCATTGGCTAACACTTTTCTCGACAATTACGCTGAGAATTGGGACGAAAAAATAAGACTCGCGTGTACTAAACGATTCGGTAAGATGACGCATCCCGACGTGAACTCACGTGCAAAAAAAGCGCGATTCCTCCAATATCGAGGCTACACTGGCGAACAGATCCAGCGACTGTTCGCTGATTCGGTAAAGCTATGAAAAGCAGCGACGACATTCGTAAGGCATACCTCGAGTTCTTTGCGGCTCGTGGTCACGTGGTCGTGCCAAGCAGTTCGTTGGTGCCGGAGGACGATCCGACTCTATTATTTACCAACGCCGGCATGGTCCAGTTCAAAGATTATTTTCTAGGACAAAGCGACGAGACTCTGACCCGTGCCGTGTCCCGCCAGCGCTGCCTGCGGGCCGGAGGTAAGCACAACGATCTCGAGAATGTGGGCTATACAGCGCGGCATCACACCTTTTTTGAGATGCTGGGCAACTTCAGCTTTGGCGATTACTTCAAGCGCGAAGCAATTTCTTATGCCTGGGAGTTCCTCACTGAGGTGTTGGAGCTTCCTAGTGACCGCCTATGGATTACCATCTTTACCGACGATGATGAAGCGGCGGAGATCTGGGTGAAAGAAATCGGCGTTAATCCGGATCACCTGACGCGTTGTGGCGAGGCGGATAATTTCTTGGCAATGGGTGATACCGGTCCTTGTGGGCCATGCAGCGAGATCTTCTATGACCATGGTTCGGATATCGCGGGTGGGCCGCCGGGCAGTCCGGATCAGGACGGCGAGCGGTACGTCGAAATATGGAATCTGGTATTTCCGCAGTTCAACCGGTTGAGCGACGGCACCTTGGAACTGTTGGCTAAACCTTGCGTTGATACCGGTATGGGTTTGGAGCGGATTTGTGCGATTTTACAAGGGGTACATAGTAATTATGAGATTGACCTTTTCGACAAGTTGCTTGCATCCGTTCGCGAGCTTGCCGGCGCTGGTGAGTTAGAGCGTACTTCGATGCAGGTAGTCGCCGATCACATCCGCTCTTGTGCTTTTCTAGTTGCGGATGGCGTCGTTCCATCAAACGAGGGACGTGGCTACGTTCTGCGCCGGATCATTCGTCGGGCCGCACGACATGGCCACAAGCTCGGTCTTACCGAGCCGTTCTTTTACCAGCTAGCTGAACCACTTGAACAACTCATGGGTGGCTTCTATCCGGAGCTTTCCATACAGCGCGCGAGCATCGAGAAATCCCTCAAACGGGAGGAAGAGCGTTTTGCTGAGACGTTATCGCAGGGTTTGAAGATTTTAGACGATGCGGTTGCCGGACTCGGCGGGACACACATTCCGGGAGAGCAGGTTTTTCTGCTTTACGACACTTATGGGTTCCCGGTCGATTTGACGGCCGACATCGCCCGTGAACGAGGCTTAACACTCGACATGGACGGATTCGATGCCGAAATGCGAGATCAACGCGAACGAGGGCGAGCGGCGAGTCGCTTCCGTGGCGCCGACGATACTTCACGCATATCGCCGCAGGCGTTGACGGCTTTTAAGCAGGTCTTTTCGTTTGTCGGTTATCAGTCATTGGAACAAAACGTACAGGTTTTGGGGGTTTATGAAGGTGGGGAGCCAGTCGATGAGGCAGGAGCTGGTAATTCGATACAAATCGTTCTCGATCGCAGTCCCTTCTACGCCGAATCGGGTGGCCAAGTTGGCGATCGTGGGACATTAGTAAGTGGTGATACCCGCTTGCAAATCATTGACACGGAAAAGCAAAGCGGTGTGCATGTGCATCTAGGCGAAGTGCAGAGTGGGAGAATCGCCGTGGGTGACGACATGCTGGCCTGTGTGTCGGCAGAGTGGCGGGATCCGATTCGTCTCAATCATTCTGCGACACATTTAATGCATGCTGCTTTGCGCCAGGTGCTCGGTGAACATGTAACACAGAAAGGCTCTTTAGTTGCACCGGACCGGCTGCGTTTTGATTTCTCCCATC
>CAZBOQ010000148.1:0-7641 GCA_964493555.1 uncultured Gammaproteobacteria bacterium
GTACTATCCATTGGCGCGGATATATGACTTTCGATTGTTCGTCATATAGCGGTTGCTTAGGTTCGCAACAGAGTAACTTCGACGAAACTCGAGATCAGTACATAGTCAATCAACCAAATTCCGTTTCCCCAACCAACCTAAAGCAATCTCGCAGGCTTCCGCAAGCTTTTCCGGCTGCTCGTAATAATAATGGGTGGCGTTCTTTATCTCATGGAATTCCTTTTCATCATGCGTTATCGCCGCGTAGATTCTACCCGCCTGATCGGGCATACAGAGATCGTCAGCGCTATTTTGTATGACCACTATCGGAACAGTAACCCTAGCGATGGCCTTGGGCGCATCGACTACCGAATCATCGTAGCTCCATTGTGAAAGCCAACTACGCAAAGAGGAAAAGCGGGCGATGCCGATGGGACTCATGTTAACCACCTCAGGATCGCCGAAACCTGTTTTACCTGCCACTCGTTCGTTGGGCATTATCGTACCGTCTAGAAAATACGGCGCTGCGAACGTACCGTGAGTGACAAAACAAAATTCGTCATTGGGTCGGCCCATGCGTTTGAAGTCTTCAAGCTTTTCCCTTACCCACGCGGTTATTTTTCGGTTTCGCGCTAACTGCGCCGCCTCAAATGCCTCGATATAGTCCTTACTGTATGGGGGTTGATTTGGGTTCGCCGGATCATAGAGATCAAACTCGCTGTTTCGTTTACTCGGGTCGAACTCGTCAGCAAACGAAGGATCGGTCCACTCCGTCAATGTGACAGCCCGATTGGTATGTGCCGCAATGATGATGAGCGCGTCTGCGGCACTGAGATTAGCTGCGCCGAGATCGTAGTCATCTCCCGCGGGTGTATGGGTAACCGTCGGATCCTCTGCCTGGCTCTGGTAGCAGGACATCAATGAGCCGCCACCACTCCAACCGACCAGCACCACTTTTTCAAAACCCAGCTCTTCGCGCGCGTGGCGCACGTGTGCGCCCAGATCAGCCAGGCATTTCTCCATTATGAGCGCCGTATCGTTACGCGGGTAACGGGGCATCGCACACAGTACATGTACACCGCAACGAGCCATCGCGTTCGGAAACGGCAAGAATTCCATGATTCCGATCGGATGCATGAAAATGAGCAGAGTTTTGCGCGGTACGCCTGTAGGCTCGATGAGTTGGCCACCCAAAGTAACCGTCCCGGGTTGGCGGCCATAAACCTCCAGAAAAGCACTCTCCTCTTTGTAGTGCAACAAGTAAGGTAGACGCGTTATTTCGAATTCTTTAAGAGCCAAGTTATTCTCCTAAGCAGATCTAAGCGTGAAACCGCCATCCACGATCAGTCGTAGACCCGTTACGTATTTCGATTCATCGGAGGCCAAATACAGAGCTGCGTAGGCGATATCCCACGCGTCCCCCATGTGGCCCATCGGACATTGTTCGTGGCGGATCTTGAGCATCTCCTCAAAACCCTGTTCATCGTACGCGCCTTTCATCGCTTCTTTAACCAACGGCGTATTCATAAGTCCCGGAACGATGCAATTGGCGCGAATTTGTTGCGCAGCGTACTCAATCGCAATATTTTCAGTAAAAGCGATGACCGCAGCCTTAGACGCGCTATAGGCCGCAAAGGGATAGCCGAGCCAACGCAACGCTGCGATCGAAGACAGATTAATGATAGATCCACAACCCTGCTGAACCATGACTGGTAAAATATGCTTACAGGTAAAGAACATGCTTTTCTGATTGATGGTGAAAATGTTGTCCCAGGTTGCCTCATCCATGCCCACCGGGCCGCCGAGACCACCGATACCGACGTTGTTGTGCAATACGTCGATCCGCCCGTAGTGCCGAACACATTCTTCAACCAAAATCTCGATGCGGGCGAGATCGGTTACGTCGCCTTGACGCACTTCGCATTCGCCCCCCTCGTCAACGATGAGTTGCCTCGTTACTTCCGCAGCTTCGAGATCCCTATCTATCCCGAACACCTTGGCACCTTCACGTGCATACAGGCCGGCCGATGCCTTGCAATTGCCCCAACCCTCGGCCACCGAGCCCACCCCGGTTATGAACACGGCTTTGTCCTGGACACGCCCCATCAGGAAGAATTCACCGTGGGCGAATAGCGCGTTAGGCAATCAGAATCCAGCGGTTCGATCGGGGTGAAATCGCGCTGTGCGATAAACGCCTCGCGCGCATAGCTGCGTGCGGCATTGTCTACCGAGTTAGCGGAAATGTAGACGATGTTGCGATCCCACGGCGACTGATTCGGCGGTGATGCATGCAGCAGCTGACAATGGAACAACAGCGCTGCGCCTGGCTCGCCATGGCTGGCGACGATTCCGTTCTCATCGGCGAGGCGGCGGATCTCATCTTTATCCGGCTGCCAAAGCGCGAAGCTGCTCGCCTCAGTGTCGTACTCGGCATCTATGACGCCATGCCTGTGCGAAGCTGGGATGACCCACAGCGGCCCATTAAATTCCGTGACAGGGTCGAGAAACAGGGCTACATTCAACGCACGCGGTTCCGGCATGCCGTCATTGCGCTGCCAGCTGCCGAAGTCCTGATGCCAGATAAAACCTTCACCTACATAAGCTTCCTTGCCGTTTACCTTGAACTGATGCATATAAACCCCGCTGCCGATCAGATCTACCGCCGCGCCGATCAGGCGCGGATGTCGTGACAGCAGCCGAAATGGTTCACTGTATTCGTGCACGGCGAACGCAGCACGTACCGCATCGCTCCCCGCTTCGCGCCAAACCTCGGGACGTTGCATCGCGAAGATCCGCGGAATCTCCGACTTTAGAACAGCGATCTCCGCACTGGAAAGAAGATCCGGAATAAAGAGATAGCCCTGCTCCTCATATTGAGCGATCTGTTCAGTACTGAGCATGACAGTTCGCGTTTATTGAACGACCCGATTGCGCAATACGCCGATATGCTCGACCTCAAGCTCGACCACATCGTTCGGCTTGAGGTAGCGTTCCAACTCCAAACCGCAGCCGCCACCGACCGTGCCGGAACCGATAATTTCACCAGGATGTAATGTTTCGGAGCTTGAGATATGTGCGATGAGTTTATCGAAGCGCCAATACATGGTACTGCTATGCCCATTCGACCACTCTTCACCGTTTACTCTGGCTTTCATGGCCAAATCGTACGGATCGATAGCATCACTAGTAACGATGCAGGGACCCAGAATATTACCGGTATCGAAGTCCTTACCCTTGGCGGGGCCGAGAGAACCCTGCATCTCCACCCCTTGGGCGTCGCGCGCACTAATGTCGTTGAATATCGTATAGCCGAATATATGGTTATGAGCAGTCTGTTCGGCGATGTCACAACCACTCATGCCAATAACAGCGGCGAACTCAAGTTCGAAATCTAGCAGCTGGCAATAAGGCGGCCACCTTACGTCAGCCTCGGTGCCTATAACCGAGAAACGGTTAGCTTTGTAGTAGACCGGCTGCTTGTACCAAACATCGGGTACCTGAAAAAGGCCTTTTGCTTCAAATTCGGCCAGTGCTTTTTCCGGATCGTCGTGTTTCGCCGCAGCGCGTTTACGCATCACCCCATAGGCGTTAATCAAGTGCTGCTCAAAACCCATACAGTCCCGGATCTGTGGCGGCAACGGCAACGGTGATAACAACGTTACTTTAGTCAAGGCGTGCTGTGGCTCTCTATGCGCAGCAAGATCGCGGGCCAAATCCAAAGCCTGTTCTCCACCTTCGATCAGCGTTTGCATCGAACGGAAATAGGGGGGTGATCCACCGCCGGCAGCTTGTAAATCGAGAACTCGGCCATCCACGAGCACTCCAACTGATGGTTCACTCGCCGCATCAGCCTTGAAAGTCACCAATTTCATACATTGTTCCTTCTTATCGCGAACACCCGAACCACCTAATGATCGAATATAATTCCAATCGCGTCGCTACACCACTACCTAGCGCATACCAATCCTGAGGGTCCCGTCAGAGGGGAGAATCGAATGGCCAAAGCGAAGCCTAAAACACACACCGAAACAGAAGTTACCCCCGAAATATTGATTGCGCGCGCACATGACATGATCCCGGTGTTGCGGGAACGCGCCACTGCAACTGACGAGGCACGGCAGCTGCTACCCGAGAACGCCGCTGCCTTTCAGAAGGCGGGATTCTTTAAAACCGTACAGCCGAAGCGATACGGCGGTTTCGAATTCGATTTCGAAACGATGTTTAAAATAACGATCGAAGTCGGCACAGGGTGTCCATCCAGCGCCTGGGTGCTGTGTTTGCTAGGCCTGCATAACTGGTTGGTTGGTTGGTGGCCAAAAGCCGGTCAGGACGAACTTTTTGCTAACGACGGCAACGTGTGTATCCCCATCGTTCTAGCACCGTCCGGAACCGCGGAAAAAACTGAAGGTGGGTACTCTTTGAGCGGCAAATGGGCGTACGCGAGCGGCATTGATAACGCTGACTTTGTCGGCGTCGCGGCTATGATCAAGGGCTTGCCCGACGACCAGCAAGCACCTCCGCTCACGCTCATGATTCCAAGTAACAAAATGGATGTAATCGATAATTGGTATACGATCGGACTGCGCGGCACAGGAAGCAAAATTGTCGCTTGTAAAAATATTTTTGTCCCCGAGCACTTGTGTTTTACGTTGGCGTTATCCGAAAAAAAGGCCACCGGTGGGGTCGGCTTGCACGACAACCCCATTTATCACGGATTCCCGCGCGTACCTGTTTTTTCCATGGGTGGTACCGCACCGGCGCTTGGCGCCACGCTCTTGATGATCGATGCCTATACCGACCGCCTGCAAACCCATGTCAATGCATACATGCCAGGCAAACACCTGGAAATGAGCAGCTCGCAGATGCGACTGGGCCGCGCCAAGGCTTTATATGAAGGAGCGTCGACATTATTTTTCAAAACGAGCCGGAAATACACCGACATGATCATGGCGGGTGAGGAGATCACCATCCAGCACCGGACGCGATTTCGTGCGCAGATCGCGGAGACGCTGTATACCTGCGGTCACATCGTCGACATGCTCATGGATGACGCTGGTACTGGCGCATTCGTTGATGGCTCACCCATGCAAAGAGCCTTTCGCGACGTCAGGATGATCCGTAGCCACGTCGCTATGAACATTGAGAATGCCGCACAGAATTACGGCCGAACTGAGCTCGGCTTCGATCCGATCCCCCCGCTGTTTTGACAGCGCATCTATCCGGATGCGCTGACCGACGTGCAACATTGACATTGG
Organism: uncultured Gammaproteobacteria bacterium; assembly: GCA_964493555.1. Classification (GTDB taxonomy): domain Bacteria; phylum Pseudomonadota; class Gammaproteobacteria; order JADZEE01; family JADZEE01; genus CAZBOQ01. Next base: position 5,235 of record CAZBOQ010000148.1, read on the forward strand.
AGGAATAGCAATGACTCAAGGCACGAAAACTATAACCTTTGATTTCGATTTGGCTACATTCATTGACGCACTGACCGACGAGGCCAAGCTACAAGCATTTATGGAGAGCAGCAGATGGTCCGCAGAGGACGTGACCAGCGCGGCAGAACAGGTGAGTCAAATGATTTTTGATCGACTCTGGTCACTGCACTACCGGAAAACATGGTGAGCCTGATGAACGAACCTGATCTCACCACACAGATATTGCTAACTATAGTCACCCTGGGTTATTCGTTGATCCCATCGATCGCAGATTTCAATAAAACACATGCCACCAATCCGCTCTGGACCGGCCACGCGCGCTACCATGTTGTCTGGCAAGTTTCGAGTTACATATTCCTCGCCTTGGGTGTCTTATATCTTATCTGGGCACCCAGCGAAGACTACGTTTTCCGTCTAGAGTTGGCCGGCCTTTGCGCAATCGCTGTGTACGGTGGCTTTTTTGCTGCGCTTTTCGCTTTACCCTTGTACAACGGGCGAACCGCGGATGTGAACGGCGTGCCCATGGTTAAAATAACCGACACCGTAATAATCGATCTAAACATAATTGTGTTTACGATCATGGCAATCTTTCTGATCATCGCCGAATATCGAATGCACGCATGACGGCGATATACAGGGATTGAAATAATGAACCATAAAATAGATACGCATGCACATTATCTACCGCCGGTTTATCAAGCGCTGGCTTCCCAGATGTTCCCGGACGGACCGGACGGCATCCCCGGCTTTCCCGATTGGGATCCGACAAGGGCACTCACCATGATGGATCAGCTCGACATCGAAACCCAGGTGCTTTCGGTCTCATCGCCTGGCACGCATTTCGGTGATGATGCTGCAGCACGCGAACTTGCCCACGCGGTAAACGAAGCCGGAGCCCAGGTGGTTACCGATCACCCAGGGCGATTCGGTTTATTTGCGTCCCTGCCACTACCAGATATCGAGGGTTCACTGGAAGAAATCACTCACGCGTTTGACCACCTCAACGCCGATGGCGTCGTCATGCTCACTAACGCCCAGGGGGTGTACTTGGGAGATCCCTTGCTGGAACCGGTCTTTGCCGAACTCGACCGCCGTAAGGCCGTGATCTTCATACACCCGACCTCGCCTTATTGCCCCGTATGTTACGGTTCAGGTATCGATCTGCCAGGACCGTTCCTCGAATTTCTGTTTGATTCGACCCGCGCTATAACTAACTTGATGATGGCGGGAACGCTAGACCGCTATCCAAACCTTAATATCATCGTCTCACATGCGGGTGCAATGCTGCCTGTCGTTGCCGAGCGTCTCGCCGGTTTGGGACCGGCGCTAGCACCTGGCAGAGCAATACAACGCAAAAAGCTATTCGAAACCTTGCGGCATTTTCACTATGACCTAGCCGGTTTTCCGATACCTACCTTGCTACAGGCGCTCAATGATATAGCCGATCCTAGACGTATTTTGTACGGTAGCGACTGGCCTTTTACGCCCACGCCAATGGTCGATGGGCTGGCCACACAGATCGCGGAAACGCAGATACTCGACGATGCCTGGCGCCAAGGAATTTATCGCGACAACGCGCTAAAACTCTTTCCGCGCTTCGAAACTACCTAGGTGAAACGAGTCTTACCGGTATAGCGCCAATTCATCGATGAACCTTGTTGTCCAATAGGTTCACCTAAAGCAGTTCTTCCGCAATCACGCGCAGCGCTTCCACCGAGGCGCCAGCCAGCAGCATAGATCCGACGTGGCCCTTCGCACCGGCTTCCTTCCAGCGTAGCAGTTTATCTCGAATATGATCAGCTGGACCAACTAACGCTGTCTCATCGATAAACGAATCCTGAATGGCCTCCGCGGATTCGGGTTTCTTTCCACTCAAAAAGAGAGCCTGCACCGTGGCAGCCATTCCCTCATAGCCAAGTTTAACGGCATAGTCGTTATAAAAGTTCTTGCTGCGCGCACCCATACCACCGATATACAACGCCATTTCCTGCTTAACAATGTTGCGACAATGCGCAATATCATCTCCCATTGCCACTCGTACGACTGGCGCGACGTCGAAATCATCCAAACTTTTCCCACCACCTGCCTTGGAAAATCCTTCGTCGATCGCTTCGGCAAACACGTCATAGCGCTCCGGGTCCATCCACACAGGAAAGAATCCGTCAGCCATTTCTGCGGCCAGGCTAAGACCCTCTGAGGTAATAGGTGCGGTATAGATAGGCATCGCTGGGTCGCCATGCAAAATGCTTTTCAAAGGCCTTCACAAGCCTGTGCTGCCTTCACCCCTATACGTGATCTCATAGTGATAACCCTCATAAGTCTGTGGTGCTTCACGGTCCATAATGAGGCGTACAATTTCAATATACTCGAGCATCCTTGTCTTCGG
>CAZBOQ010000149.1:0-4636 GCA_964493555.1 uncultured Gammaproteobacteria bacterium
CATGGGGATCATGGGGATCGGACTCAATGTGAATACCGTACCGATGATCGCAGTCGGTATTGGACTGGGCGTCGATTACGCCATCTATATGATGGACCGTATGAAGGAGGAGATGCTTATTGCCAATAACATCAATGAGGCTATCGTCTCAGCGGTTAGCACTACAGGGGTTGCTATAGCGATCACTGCAATTACCCTCATCGGCGGTATCATTCTGTGGATCTTTATTTCGGAACTGCGTTTCCAGGCGGATGCCGCTAAGCTATTGATGATCATGCTCGTTTTGAACGCGATGGCGTCGTTTTTTCTGGTCCCTGCTTGGGTATCAACGTTTAAACCGAAATTCATCATGCAGGATGCGGAAGAGCGTTGGGCACGAGAGGCTGCCGCATAAGCAGCCTTTGTTGCAAAAAAGCAACGCTAGGGGATTTTTAATGGTAAAGCGATGGACTGTAACTATATAATGACAAAGCTGGTTGCAAGTTGGGTGCTTGAGGCACTCAATTCTCGACGCGAAATTCAGGGGGAAAGTCATGCAAGAACAGAGTAACGAAGCGGTACATCGACAACACTTGCTGTCTGTGGTGACGGTTGTTGCACTCATCACATTAGCGATTGGATTACCGCAAACCACCCATGCTTGGAATTCAGCGGATGGCTCGCTGGAAATTCATGGTTTTGCCGACTATACGCATCACAATCGCGAGACTGGCATCGCCAAGTCGCGTTTTCGTGGGCAATTGGAATTGTCGAAATATTTCCAGCCGATGGGAATTTTCTCTGAGATTTCGATGCACGGCACAATACGTGCGAGCTATGATGGTGTGTATAACTTCAACGCGCAAGATCACGGTGATGAGGCTGGACACCGAGGAACACCCTTCGACCCGATTTTCGGTGAAAGCGCAGGATTGCGTTTTACACCGACTAATCCTCCCCCGTTACCACCGTTCACGCCTGATGCTAGTTCCCGTATGAACACCCCTTGGGGCTTCTCACCGGTCAATTCCGATTTGAATCCCGCGACTGGCTTGCCGGGCAACGGTAACTTCCGTTTCGACACCTCGCCACGTGCGAATCCCGCGGAAGGTTTAATCCGGGTGAATTCGCAGCTAACGAATGCTAGCAACAGCGGGCAGTTCGGTGGCGGGTTGGAGCTCTGGTATCCGGGGCGTCCTTGTGACGTAGATCCGCGCGGTTGTATCGACGGCTACATGGATTTCGACACCGACGATCTGGAGTTTCCCGAATTTCGTGATGACCACCGCTGGTTGCGCGAGATTTATGTCGATGCAACGGTGCCTTTTGAAAATGGCGACGAATTGAATATCCGCGTCGGGCGTCAGCAAATTGTTTGGGGCCGTACTGACTTGTTCCGCGTATTGGATCAGGTTAATCCCATCGATTTCTCCATTCAGAACATCTATGAGGAATTGGAAGACAGTCGCATACCGCAGGGCATGGTATCGTTGGAATATCGCTTTGGCGCGACTGAAATTTTTGATGACATCAACATCCAGGCCATCTGGGCCTTCGAGAAATTTCAGCCGAACATTCTGGGTCAGGGTGGACAACCTTACAGTATCATTGGAGCCGGCGGCACGTTTCGAGGCGTGAGCAACTGCTGGCACAACGGCTGTACCGTTAGCAACTTTGCCACTGGCCTGATTCCGACCGGCAATTTGGCCACTGACTTTCCGGCGCATACGCTTGGTATAAGGCAGGCGCATGTACCCGATGACCGTAAAGAATTCGGCGTGCGTCTGGAAGGCGTGTTCAAGAGCGTCGGCTTCTCGGTCAACTATCGCCACTTTTACTCGCAGTTGCCTTCGCTGCGTGCCGGTATCCCCTCGCAGAATCCGTTCCTCGGCCCAGGGATGACCACAGAAATACTCCAGAGTATTCCGGGGCTCGGAGCGTTTTATAGACCTGCTCTCGGCGGGAGAGTTGATGCTTTCCAGCTTGAACGACCGCGCGACTACGTCCCGGCATTCGACATTCATTTTCCGGAGATCGATCTGGTCGGTGGTTCGGCTGACTTCTACATCGATAAGATCAAGTCGGCCTTCCGGGTTGAGTTTGCCTGGACTACCGGTGAAGAGTTTGCTGACACATCGCAAGTGCAATTGTATTCTGAGTCGGATGTTATCCGTTGGGTGATCGGTTGGGATAGGCCCACATATATTCGTTTCCTGAATCCGAACCGGACCTTCTTGTTATCAGCTCAGGTTTTCGGTCAGCATTTGCTTGATCACAACAGCTTCCATCCTGCGCATGACGTTGGTTTCGGACCGAAGATCGGTTTTCAGGATAACCAACACAACTTCATCGCCACGTTCCTGTTTCAGGGTAATTACATGAATGATCGGCTGACGCCGCAGGTGATCACGGCGTACGATTTCCGCGCGCAGGCTTTGGTGGTTGGACCCAGCCTCAACTGGCTACCGTCTGACAATTGGCGGGTAACCCTCGGTGCGAACATTAAGTTTGGTCACTCCGTGAACGTCGCAGATGACGGGCGTACATCAAACCCGTTTGCGCCGTTTACCTGCCAAGCGGAGATAATCTCGCAGTGTGCTCCTGGCCAGACCCAAGGAAGTACGGGTGAAAGGCGTGGCTACTATCCGTTGGGCGCGTTCCAATCAGGGCCTCTCGGTATGGCGCAAAACGAGGACGAGTTGCAGATCTTGGTCAGGTATCGCTTCTGAGCGGGTTCACTGTATAGAACGGTGGAATGGCTGTTCTGCAGCCGTTCCACCGTCGATTTTGGGAACCTTTTTTTACCGTGAAAGACTAAGCAATAACGGGCCTGAATGGGCGTAAAATCAAACAACTTTTGTAGAGGTCGAATAGTGATGAGAAACCTACTGGTAGGCATTATCGTCGCCGCTATGCCGCTGTTCGGAGGGGCAGCGCACGCGTATACGGTGGAGGATGTGGATAACTCTTTCCTTCCCTACCGAGACTCGAAGCCTTCCCATCCTAATTACACGCCTGGGATGGTTATCAATCAGGATAATGTCGAAGGTCTCAAAGATATTCTTGATCCCGCTATGTATGACCATGTCGCAAGAGGTTGGATCGAGTTGCAAACGCAGGAGACCGGGTCATTAGAGTTGCATCCCAACTACATCAAAACCACCCGTGATGCTGTTAACAATCCGCCGGTGTTGACCGATGAAGGGTTGGTCGAAAACTTTGTTTCTGGACGCGCTTTTCCCTTTGAACCGGATCTTAACGATCCGCGTGCCGGCGAAAAGATGGCCTGGAATTATCAATACGGGTACAACTGGGGCGATAACGCGGCAATTTGTCCGTTTTTCTGGAAATATCGCGACATGCGCTCTGCCAAGATCGAGCGCCAGATCCGCTGGTGCTTTCATTTTCTTAACTGGATGCACAGAGTGAATCAGGATCCAGTTCCCGAGTTTGCGGAAAATCCAGCCAAGCTTTTTCGTTCGGTCTACGCGATCGCCTTTGAGCCTTTCGATCTCAGAAACACACAGCTTCTCATTCACCGGTATAAGAACGACTTGAAACGTGACGACGCCTGGTTGTATCTAGGCTTCCAACGGCGCGTGCGGCGTCTAGCCACTGGCCAGATAACGGACGCTTTCCTTGGTACTGACGTTATGATCGAGGACTTCGAGGGGTACAACAACCGGGTCACCGACTACAACTGGAAGTTCCTGGGCAATACCCAAACAATTATGCCGTTTTATCACCACAATGATATGGAGTTGGCGACGGATCTACCTAAGGAGCAGGATGGCTATCAATACATCGATTTTCATGGTTACGGTGGTTGTTTCCCCAAGGGTAACTACGAGCTACGCAAAGCCTATATTCTTGAGGCAACGCCCAAGGATCCAAATCACCCAATCAGCAAGCGCGTAATACATGTTGACGCGCAGACCTACACCTTGCCGCGGCAGGCGGTCTTCGATAAGAAGGGCGAGTTGTGGAAAAGCTTCCACATTTGCCAGGCCTATCCGGACACCCATCATCCAGACAACAAGGGTACCGGCGTGTCAATCGATGACTGTTTCTTCCAGATCGATGTTCAACGTCAGCATTGTACTACCGGGCAGTTCAAGGGGTTGTTGGATCCTGCTTTGAATCCACCGAGTTTGTTTACGGTGCAGGGCCTGCGTAAACGCGCCCGTTGAGGTGGTAGTGCTACTGTAGTTAAGCGAGGGCGCCCGCGGGCGCCCTTTTTTTAACAGGCCGCTTTGTGGAACCCACAGTCAACGCAATACTGTGTGGATTCGGGTCGAAATGCTCGCGTATGATCTATACGCTGCGAATTCTCGCCGTTTGTACCTTACCTCGCAATCACCTAAGGTTCTGGAAAAGCCACTTAATCTATCCTCGAGAATACAATGCGTGAATTCGAATACAGAGCACTTCCGTGGAATGTGATTTTTGGTGTGGGCTCGCTGGCGCGCCTACCGGAGGAACTGGACAAATTAGGGTTTGCACGCGCACTGATACTCTCTACGCCGGAACAAATCGAGGATGCTGAAAAAGTGGCGCGCTTACTGGCGTCGCGGGGAGCCGGCGTGTTCACACGTGCCGTGATGCACGTACCGGTGGAAACGGTAGAGGAAGCGCGTAAGGAAGTGGGACGTCTCAA
>CAZBOQ010000150.1:0-6591 GCA_964493555.1 uncultured Gammaproteobacteria bacterium
GCTGGACAAAGCTCATGCATGGGCACGGCGGTAATTACGAATCATGCCAGCCATTTGATCTTTCAACAGAAGCTTTTCTTTCTTCATGTTTTCCAAGGAGTAATCATCCAACGGCAAGGTACCTATGTGCGCTTCGTGGACTTTGGATTTTAAATCGTGGTGTTTGCTATAAAGGCGTTTAAAATCGTGACTCTCGTTTAGGAGTGAGTCTACGATCCGCTGCTCGTGTTCAAACATACAACCTCCTACCAAGTTACCGTACATTTAAATCTGGTTTCTTCCGGGATAAAACGAGTCCGGCGACAACGCATTTCGACCCTAAACCACAGTGCTACCGTATCGCACACTAAAGGGCCTCACAAGCAATTGTCAGTATTCGAAAAATAAGCTTTAGTATCCTACGGTTCGCCTAAATGATTCACTCGCGACATCCACATAACTGACTAATTTACTGAGATTAAATAACTATTTAGCGGGACAAAATGTTTTCCCGGCTCGCGGGCATAACGTGCTGCAACAGTGCCAACAGCGTAATGACTCGCGGCATCGCTTGCTCAGTAAATCCGCGCAGCACAGCGGTGGCCGAGGACCGCAACGGTTCCGCTGGTAACTCGGATTCACCGGCATAGCTGAGCAGTCCACAAGCCACGCGAGTTGCTCGTTGAGCGCACCGTGCAACGAGTCCGTCAAACGTTTCAGTTGCAACCACCGACTCTAACCGTTGTAACGCGAGCTCCAGAAATCCGGGCCAGTACGCAAGGTGGCGAAAGACACTCGGGACGACAAAATCCCCAGGGCGTCGCCCCAGATCTTCCAACGCTTCGACCGAGGTGCGTACTGTCGCTGCGAGTTCGTCGACACATAGAATGACAGGTAACTCACCCTCCTCGTTGTATTGCGTTTGCGCCTTCGGCAAAGCGATCGATTCACCAACACCAACACCAGTTAGACGCTGCACCAAGACATTGAGCGCGAGCAGATTGAGTGGGTTGGCATGGATATAGGTGGCAAGGATGCGGCGTAACATCGCTTCCCCGGCCGCATCAACTTCAGCATCTAAAACGTTTCTTGGAATTTGCCGAAGCTCAAATACCTCATAATTGTCTTGGAGCAATTGCGCGCCCCGCGCGCAATAACCAGACACATATAATGGTCGGACAACGCGCCAACAGGCCAGTAACATCGTAGGCTCGACAGCGAGATGCCGCCAGACAAGATTCACAATCGGTATCTGCAAGGTCGTGCGGATGTCGCGGTAGACATCGGCAATCGCTCCGGTCGCGTCCACTTCAGCAATTTGACTGAGATAGCGACGCATATCGATAGTTACCTAGTTAACGACGTAATGCGCGGGCGCCAGCATCGCGCTTGTCGGCAAGGGCCGAAATTTCAGTAACTACATCGCTCGTGAGTGACAACTCACTGACAGTAGCATCTAGCTGTGTCGGCGTGCGGGCGCCGACTATGGTGGACGAAACACCCTCACGCGCCAACACCCAGTTGACCGCCAGGCAGGCGGGCGACGTATCGACGCGAGCCGCAATCTCCTGAAACACTTTCACAAAATCTAAATTTACAGTCAGCAATGGTGCGTTAAAATTAGGCTCACGACTACGCCAATCCGTGTCGACCAATGCATTCGCTCGCACTTTATCGAATGCACCCGTTAACAACCCTGCATACAACGGCCGATAAGTAATCACACCAATTTCATTGTCCACACAACATTGCAACAGATCTGATTCAATTCCTCTTTCAATTGGATTATAGGGAGGCTGCAAACTTATGACAGGATGGATCGCGTTAAGCCGTTCCAGTTGCGTTCTTCCAAAATTGGAGACGCCCGCGTAACGCACTTTGCCTTCGCGGATGAGATCAGCAATTGTCTGCCAAGCCTCCTCAAGATCCACACGCGGCCAGGGCCAATGAATCTGGTAGAGATCGATCGTCTCAACACCGAGCCGACGTAGACTTTGTTCAGCCTGTTGGCGGATGCTAGCGGCTTTCAGTATCGGTTCAGCTTGCTGTTTACCCTCCCGCCACGCCAAACCGCATTTAGTCGCCACCATAATGTCGAAAGTCGACGTGCGGATCACACGACCTACCAGCGCTTCGGCGTGCCCCAACCCATAGGCAGGTGCAGTGTCGACCCAGTTCACTCCGTGTTCAAAGGCGTGGTGTAGCGTGGCGACCGAGCGTTTGTCGTCCTGCGGGCCCCAACCGTGCTCTCCTCGATCACCGCCAAACACCCATGTGCCAACGCCGATACGCGAGATGTTGAGCGAGCTTCGACCCAGGGTCCGGTATTGCATCTCGGATTTATCGGCGCTGCCGATTCTTACTCAGATTACGCCGCGTTAGCGCCAGTTTACGAGATAATACTCGTGTTTCATTGTCAGGGATCAGCGTCAAACAACGATCTGTACAAGCGCGTCTACCTCCACCGCGGAAGCCAAAGGCAACGAGGGCGCACCAACAGCGAACCGGGCATGCTTACCAGCCTCACCAAATAGCGTTCCGAACAGATCTGAGGCGCCATTCATCACGAGGTGCTGCTCATTGAACTCAGCATCACAGGCGACAAATCCACCTAACTTGACGATCCTCACAATCCGATCCAGATCACCGCCCAGCGCAAGCTTTAGTTGGGCAAGAATGTTCAGAGCACAGAGCTTCGCCGCCTCTTGACCTTGCTCGACGCTCAAGTCCCGACCCACTAAACCGCGATATTTGATCTCACCGTTCCAAAACGGCACTTGTCCGGCAACAAAGGCCTGGTTCTCACTAATAACCACAGGCAAATAGTTCGCCTGCGGAACTGCTGCCTGCGGAAGTTCCAGACCCAAGGTTTCAAGTTGTTTTTCGACTTTTGTCATCGTTCAGATAGTAACTGGTTGACTGCTCTGCATCGACCGCTGGCAGGCATCCAATACGGCCAATACATCCATCGCCTCATCGATATTGGAAAGAGGCAAACGGTCGTTGGTGATGCAGTCCAGAAAATGCGCACATTCCACCGCAAGGGGCTCAGCGTCTTGATAGGGAATTGGCAGTGCATCGTCGCGACTGATAGCCGGTACACCATCGTGCCAATCGACTTCGTGTGGATAGAAACGCAGTTTATTCGGGGCTGGTAAAACATCGTCGAAGATCACCATACCTTCCTCTCCTACGATCACTAAACGTTGATCTTTGTGCGGATGCACCCAGGAAACGAACACATGGGCGTGCAGTCCACTCGGAAAACTGAAATGAGACAGCGTGGTTTCGGCAATTGGCGGATCTACTGATGAACCACCGCTGGTGGTCACGTATGCGGGCAATTCGCCAACCAGACTCAATAGCATTGATAAGTCGTGCGGCGCAAAATCCCAAAGCGCGTCATCATCACCGCGTACTTCACGAAAATTCAAACGGTGGGAGTAAACGTAGCGTAACTCACCGAGCCGGCCGGACCTGATGAATTGCTTTAGCGCGACAAAGGCGGGATGGTAAAGCAACAGATGTCCGACCATAAGCAATAGCCGCTTGGCCCGCACCATTTGCTTCAGCTCGCCTGCTTCGCGCAGATCGAGACACAGTGGCTTCTCGACGAAAACTGGTTTCTCGGTATTAAGCACCTGGCGGGCAAGCGCCCCGTGGGTTGACGACGGCGTCGCTATGACCACAGCATCAACTTGACTGTCGTCCAACAATACATCGATGTGCTCATAAGTACGAGCGAGCGGATAGCGAGCAGCGGTGGCCAGTAGTCGTTCACCATCAACATCGCAGCGCGCCCCTAGGGCCCCGAGCTGATGAAAATTCCGTGCCAGATTACGACCCCAATGGCCGGTCCCGACCACTCCAACGTGCGGCCGCGTCATCGGCTAACAGCGATTGAGCGCATATGAAGCACTTCCGGGCTAGGATAAAATGATGACAAGTTATTGTTTTTTAGTATATTGTCGCGATAATATCTTTGCAGGCCCTGATTATACCGATGCAATGCATCGGTACCTAGCAAAGGCGACCCTAGTCGCCATAATTTTCCTCAAAGTTTTTAGTAACTACACCAGCATATCTTTATAACTAATAGAAGGTTTTCAAGCCTGATTGGATCGGCGAAAATCAACACAGTTGAGGAGTTTGAACGTGCCTAGGCACCTTACAATTGGGCTTACCGAGCTCGCCGAGTTGAAATCGATGGCCTTGGCAGGTTATCCACTCGAGACCTGTGGTCTCTTGTTAGGCGTGCAGACAGCTCATCGAGTAATCGTCCACAAAGTGCGCCAAGCCCGCAATCTGAATACCGAGCGGGCCCACGACCGTTTCGAACTCGACCCCCGAGATATGCTGGCGGCCGAGATGGACGCCCGGAAGACGGGTACTGAGATTATCGGCATATGGCACTCACATCCGGACCACCCGGCCGAACCATCGGAAACAGATCGGCAGGCAGCCTGGGAAGGGTGGTCATACATTATTTTATCGGTGGCAAAGAAGCGGGTCGTCGATGTAAGGTCCTGGCGTCTTACCAGAGAAAAACAATTCATCGAAGAGGAGCTTGAACAATGACAAAGGTAACGATACGAATACCGATGCCATTGCGCATGTACACGGACAATCTTGACGAAATTACCGTCAGTGGCGAAACCGTCGGCGCAGCCATTTCTGCTTTAGTAGCGCAGCACGATGGCCTTGACGAAAGAGTTCTAAGTAAAGACGGCGAGCTGCGCAGTTTTGTAAACGTCTATAAAGGCTCTGATAACATCAAAGACCTGAAGGGGTTGGAAACTGAGATTAGCGATGGCGAGATACTATCTATCGTACCCGCGGTAGCCGGCGGAGCTGGCGTTAAGGCCAAAGATCGACGTCTGTTGGAGCTGCGTGCAGCAATCGATCAGGTGACGCCCAGCGAAGCACATAAAATTCAAATACAAGGCGGACTATTGGTGGATGTTCGCGAACAGGATGAAATCGCGCAAGGAACGCCGTTGGGAGCCGCTCGCCTTGGTCGAGGTTACCTCGAACTGCAGATTGAAGAAGCTGCTCCGGATTACGATCAGGCCTTACTGGTGATGTGCGCGGGCGGCACGCGGTCGCTCTTCGCCGCTGAAGACCTTGTCCGCCTGGGTTACACGAACGTTAAGTCGGTTACCGGCGGATTTACCCGCTGGAAGAATGAGGATCTTCCTTTCGAAGTACCCCGAACCCTGGATGCCAGTGACCGCGAACGTTATAGCCGACATCTGTTGATGCCGGAAGTCGGTGAGTCCGGCCAGTTCAAATTGATGGACGCGAAGGTACTGATGGTCGGCGCCGGCGGCCTGGGATCGCCAGCCGCCTATTACCTGGCCGCTGCCGGTATCGGTACTCTCGGGATAGTCGACGGTGATGTTGTCGACCGCAGTAACCTTCAACGTCAGATCCTACACACGGATGCGCGAGTCGGCACATCAAAGGTTGACTCTGCCGCCACCACGCTCAGTGGTCTGAATCCGACGATCACCATCAATAAATACGACACCCGCCTTGACAGCAACAACATCGAGGAGATCCTGTCCGGGTACAACGTCGTGGTTGACGGTACCGATAACTTTGCGACACGTTATTTGATCAACGATGCGTGCGTGAAACTCAAAATTCCAAACGTGCATGGCGCGATATTTCGCTTCGAAGGGCAAGTTTCGGTCTTCTGGCCGGCACACAACCAGGGGCCTTGCTACCGATGCCTGTTTCCTGAACCACCTCCACAGGAGATGGCCCCATCGTGCGCTGAAGCCGGGGTGTTAGGCATACTGCCGGGCGTTATCGGCGTTATGGAAGCGGTTGAAGTAGTCAAGATTATCCTCGATGCCGGTTCTCCCTTAGTCGGCCGACTGCTTTACTACGACGCGCTGGCAGCGCGGTTCACCGAACTTAAGGTTAAACGCAACCCCAATTGCAGCTATTGCGGTGACGGCGTGCTCGAGTTTCCGGGTTACGTTGACTATGAGGCATTTTGCGCGGCTAACGGCTAACTAACCGCTACCTCACCGTTATTGGCGGGAGCTGATATCAACAACTCGCTGCTTCTGGCTGGCGTCGGCAGAACACTGCTGATCGAAATCCAAAGAGTACTGGGATGAAGCTATCCGCCCTATCACGCACCGAGGAGCGCTATATGTCTGCTAGAAAGTGAGCACATCATCGCACGAATCCCCGTCCCAACCGCAACTACGTTAGAATCGCCGCACAAAGCCAGCCAAGGATCCTTCGATGCCCGATCGAGTGCAGAGAAATGATGCAGCCCAACACGAGGTTGACAAAGCGACACCAAAACTTGCGCTCTACCACTATGCAAGCTGCGCATTCTCGTTGCGGGTACGAAACGCTATTGCCGCGCTTAGTATAGATATTGAACTGCGCGATATTCTACGCGACAGAAATTACATGGAAGAACTAGTCTCTGGCGGGGGACGCTCCACTGTACCTTGTCTACGAATTACCGCAGATGACGGCGCATCTGAATGGATGTATGAGTCCACCGACATCGTGAAATACCTAGTCGAGCAATTTGCTCCGGAAGAACTTCAATGAATGCCGACGCCCCACCGTGCCGAGCCGATC
>CAZBOQ010000151.1:0-11812 GCA_964493555.1 uncultured Gammaproteobacteria bacterium
AACGGCCCATAACCTTCCCGCCAGTAGCCACCCATGCCACCTGCCGACGCACTACCCATCGTCGAACCATGGTAGTTCTGTGCAACGCTAACCGTTTCGGACCGTCCGGTCGCCTTCTTAGCGAGACGAAAGGCCATTTCATTGGACTCAGATCCGGTACAGGCGAACAGGGAACGTTGCAGGGGATCGGGCGCCACCTCAGCAATTTTCTTTGCCAGCAAAATCTCCGAAGGCACGCTGAATGTCGTCCCCGCCTGGATCATCTTATCCGCCTGATCCTTTATTGCTTCGACATACTCGGGATGCGTGTGTCCCAAGGAAACACAAAGCTGACCAGCCATAAAGTCCATATACCGGTTACCTTCGACATCCCACATGTAGATCCCGTCGCCCCGTTCCGGAACCAGCGAAGCATGAGTCTTCATCGGGTGGCGCAGTGTATATTTGGAACCGAGCTCCAACCACTCAGCGTTTGTTTGAGGTGAATTAGCCATGATGAGTCTCCGGAATTTTGTCGCACGGGGTCGGGCGTTTTTAGGTTATCACGAACCTTTTGAGGCTCGTAGTGCAAACCGCTGGCCCTAACGAAATCCGCTGGAGTTCGCAACGCACCTTCGTGCTGGCCGCAACGGGATCAGCGATCGGGCTGGGTAACATCTGGCGTTTCCCTTACATCACCGGCGAGAACGGCGGCGGCGCCTTTGTGCTCGTCTACCTCGCCTGTGTAGCCTTCGTCGGGATCCCGATCATGATCGCAGAGGTAACGATGGGCCGGCACGGTCGTGGCAGTCCGGTACGCGCAATGCAGCGCCTCGCCGATGAACAGCATCTCCATACACGCTGGCGTTGGATCGGTGCCTTAAGTGTGTTCACAGCGTTTATGCTGATCTCAGTGTTTGCCGGGGTTGCTGGCTGGAGTCTCGCCTATTTGTTGCCGACCCTCCGCGGTGCCCTCGACGGCCTCACCCCGGCTGGCGCCGCAGCACAGTTCGCCGAGCTCACTGCCTCTCCTGGGCGGGTGCTGGGATATCACGCAATCTTCCTGCTGTTGTCGGTGACAGTAGTGCTCGGTGGCCTTCAAGCCGGTATAGAGCGAGCGGTCAAGTGGTTGATGCCGATATTATTCATAATATTGATCACCATGGTCGGCTATGCGTTCCTCGTCGGCGACTGGAAGCAGGTATTTCACTATTTATTTATGCCGGACCTCCATGCGTTGGGAGCAGAAGGCATGCTTGCCGCGATCGGCCAAGCATTTTTGAGTCTGAGTGTCGCGACCGGATCTTTGTTCGCCTACGGCGCTTACGTTTCTTCCGACCAGCCGATCTTAAAACCGATCACTATGATTGCCCTGGCAGACACCTTGGTGGCATTACTCGCCGGTTTCGCCATCTTTCCATTGGTGTTCGCTTACGGGTTGGCACCACAAAGTGGTCCCGGCCTAGTTTTCGTAACGCTTGCAGTCGCCTTCGGCGAGATGCCTGGGGGTAATGTTATCGGAGCGATGTTTTTCCTGTTGCTCACGATTGCGACCTGGACATCCGTGATCTCCTCGTTCGAACCTGTTGTCGTCTGGATTATGGAAGCCACGGGCTGCCGCCGCCGCGCCGCATGCTGGCAAACTTTTGCGCTGTCCTGGCTAGTGGGAGTTACTGTCATGCTATCGTTCAATGTTTGGGCCGACGTGCGACTGTTCGATATGAATATTTTCAGCCTGTTCGAGCGATTCATCACCAACGTCCTCTTACCGACCGGTGCATTTCTGATTGCGGTATTCGCCGGCTGGAAACTCTCGCCCACCATTTCTGCGGCTGCAATGGATGCGCCTCGGATTCACGCAACCTGGAAATTCTTTATTCGCTACGTCGTATTGGTAGTAGTGGCGATTATATTCATCGACGGCATAGGGATACTGTGACTGGCTGTTTGCGTAATTTACGGAGCCACTAATAATGCTCCATCGACCAATCCGTACGATCCTAGAAAGCGCACATTCTGCCAGAAGCGGCGCTCCTGATTGGCTTCTTGCCATACGACAAACAAATGCATCGACTCCCTCGCCCGGCTCGAATTTAGTCCAGCTACGGCCCAACGACCGCATCGGTTATTTTTGGTGTCAGCCGCGGGACAAATCAAAATACTTGCCGGGAAGTTTGTAGCTCCGTCCTCCCCGAGGATTCGAAGTTATTAGCCAACTTGTATATTAATACTGACACATTGACTACCACACGCCTGTGGGACCTAAGCGTATTCGCCAAATTCAAACGTTGGTCTGACTGACCGCACAACCACGATACTAAGTCTGACTAACAAAATGCGGTATAACCTCCTCGGCAAAGCGGGTCAGCCACTCGTGACGGAGGTGTTGCGGTATGTAGGGCGTCGAAGTCGTGATGATGAATTTGTTGAAGCCAATGTCTATGTATTCCTGAATTCGCCGCCGCACCGTCTCCGAGGTACCAATCGCAGACAACGCGATCATGTCGTCCAGGTTGTCAGGATCCGAAAGCCAGACCCGTCGCTCGTGGATCTCGCTGAACGACTTATAGGTTTTCAAAAGATTGTACCGCTCAACGTCGCTGCGGTAGTGCTCGACTTGTGCTTCGAACAAACCTGGTAAGTACTCCCGGGCGAGCCGGTCAGCCTGTGCATCAGTGTCGGCGATAACGGTGTGGATGGAGATTGGTTTTACCGTCTCAACTTGGCCACCCCCAGCAAGGACGGCATCCGTCCAAGTCTTGAGCACTCCGCGATGGACATCCAACGGATGAATGCCGTTACTGAGCGGTGGTATGCCCCGTTCAGCCATCAGCGTCGCCGTGGTGGGGTTGGTTACCGCACCGTACAAGTGGATACGCTCCGTTGCGGGACGGGGCCGGATGGAAACCGCGCGACCCATTTGCAAGTACTTACCCCGATATCTAAATGGCTTGCCACTCAAAGCCTGCTGCAAGACTTCCACACTCTCGTGAAGCCGCTCGCGTGTGGAGTCGACGTCGATGCCAAAAGCCTCGAATTCCAACGGCGCTTGGCCGCGTCCCATGCCCAGATGCAATTCCCCAGCGCTAAGCCGACTTAACATTGCGATCTCACCAGCAAGCCGTAACGGATTGTGCCACGGGTTGACGATGACCATAGTGCCTAAACCGAGGCTCGGGGCTTTAGCCGCAATATGACTTAGGAGTTGCAGTGGACTAGGGATCGGGTAGTAATCCGAGAAATGATGCTCGAGTATCCACACCGATTCGTAACCAAGTGCTGCACCGAACAACGCATCCTCGACACACATACGGTACCGCGTCTGGTCATCGGCATCTTTGACATCGGTCGGTGAAGCAAGAAAGCCGAAACGAATGTTTGTGGGCATTAACACATTCCCCTAAAAATCATTATAGTCGAGGACCGATAAGCTTGGGCACTAGTAACGTGGATGCAACGCGGTACAATCGAGGAAATCACCAACATCATTATAGACGCCCACCTGCCCCTTCTTTTTCGGGCAAATCAGCGCCGCTTAAACCGGAATACAATACAAACCATGAAGACAGCTGACCCAACCAAAGTTGCAGATCTCCCGCTGGAGATCGTTAACGAATTTGTCGCGGGACTACGCGGTACCGCAGTGCGCCCGGGTGACCGTGACTACGATAGCGCGCGCGCAGTCTGGAATGGTTGGATTGACAAACGGCCTGGGCTCACGGTTCGGTGTTCCGGCGTTGCGGACGTTATCCATTGCGTTAATTTCGGCCGTGAGAAAAACCTTCTGCTGGCTGTACGTGGCGGCAGTCACGGTGTGGACGGCCCAGCCGTTTGTAACGACGGCCTGGTTATCGATTTATCGCTAATGCGCGGGGTGCGAATCGACCCAGAACAACGCACGGCCAACTGTCAGGGCGGTGCATTGCAGGGTGACCTGGATCACGAAGCCGAAGCTTTTGGCCTTGCCGTCACCGGCGGTCAGATCTCTACCACCGGTGTAGGCGGTCTCACCCTAGGTGGCGGCCTGGGTTGGTTAATGCGCCATCATGGCCTAGCCATCGATCATCTACTGTCAGTCGACATCGTTACGGCCGATGGCCAATTGCGCAAAGCCAGCGCAACGGAGAACCCCGATCTCTACTGGGCTGTGCGTGGCGGCGGTGGTAACTTCGGTATTGTCACTAACTTCGAATTCAATCTCTTCCCACTTGGCACGATACTCGCCGGTTCGACGCTTTACCCGATCGAAAAAGCGAAAGAAATACTCGTCTACTATCAAAAACTCTGCGAGCAGGCGCCGGACGAATTGTCATTAATGGCATTATTTCTACCGGCGCCTCCCCAGCCGTTCATCCCGGAGGAATTGCATTACAAACCGATTGTGGCCATCGGTGTTTGCTATTCCGGCTCGCTCGAAGAAGGTGAGCGTGTACTCGCACCGCTACGCGGGTTTGAATCGCCGACTGCCGATCTAATTCGTCCCATGCACTACACGACGTTGCAAAAAATGTTTGACGAGGGCTCCAAAGCTGGGATTAAAGAACACCTTCGCTCCGAATACCTACATAACCTTGATGAAGCTGCGATAGATCTGATCCTTGAGCACGTTGCCAAACTCAATTCAGACCACTCCCAAGTCCTCCTGACGGGTATGGGCGGCGCGATGGCCCGCATACCGGAAGGAGAAACTGCGTTCCATAACCGCAACGCACCGCATGTGATCGAAATACTAGCCAAGTGGGTGGGGGCCGAGGATCCTGCACCGTACGTTGAATGGGCGGAGGAATTCTGGCAAGCGCTGCGGCCCATGTCTGCCGGGGTATACATCAATTTCATGGGCGACGAAGGCGAAGACCGGGTGCGCCAGGCCTATGGTGAAAAGATCTATGCCAGGCTGGCCGACCTGAAACAAAAGTACGACCCGCACAACTTGTTCAGAATGAACCGCAACATCAAGCCGAACAGTAGCTAGCCGTTTTTGTTGCACAAAAACAACATATTTTGTTACCGGTTTGGTAACGAGGTTCGCAGGGTTTATAATTTCGTTGACAATTTATCGGGGTAGTGATCTCTTCGAGGGGGCAGTCATGAGTTTCAGTCTGAACAGTCGATTAGTCTTGCGCGCAATATGCATCAGCGTATTCGGTTTACTGGTAACGATAAACACATCAGCGCAAACCGTTCTGGAAGAAGTCATCGTCACGGCGACCAAGCGTGGTGAGGTTTCGGTACAAGATATCCCCATCGGCATCCAGGCAATCGGCGGGGATGCGATCGATGATTTCAATTTCAGAAGCGTCGAAGAGTTCGCGCGCCTTGCGCCATCGATGACGTTCGCCACGCAGGGCCGCGGAGACAGTCAACTAATCATCCGTGGCATCTCATCCCCCGGTTCTTCGACCGTCGGCGTTTACTTTGACGAAGCGGTCATCACCGGCGCAAACTTTCAGGACGGTGGCGGACGCACGCCGGACATCGGTGCCTATGACGTCCAGCGCGTTGAGATCCTCAAGGGCCCGCAGGGAACACTGTTCGGTGCGAGTGCCATGAGCGGCGCGGTGCGTATCATCACGAACAAGCCAGATCCCTCTGGATTCGATGCCAATGCCACCGTCGGCGGCCTGACCATCGACCACGGTGGCGAAGGCTTTAGCACTAACGGCATGATCAACATCCCAATCATCGACGACGTATTAGCGATACGCGGCGTTGGCTGGTACCAGGATGAGGACGGATTCATCGACACCTTTTTTGGCTATGCACCGGTAGTACAAGATCCCGCAACCACAACAGGTACCCCGACCGCCCCAGGCTTCGCGGCGGACCTTAACGACCTAGAAAAGGTCGGCGGCCGCATCGCGCTACGCTGGAACATAAATGAGTCCATGACCTTTGATACTTTCGGTCTCTACCAGAAGACCGAAATCGGCGGTCCCGATGCCTTTTATCCCATTTCATCCGGAACGCTTGAGTCGATCCCGATAAGTTTCTTACCCTTCCTCTCGGAACCGGCGTTACAAGGAGGGTTTGGTGACCTCACTATCCAGCGGGCCTCGCCGTTCGAACCCTTTGATGACAAAATTGGCTTGTACGGTGCAACCTTCACCTGGGACACCGGTTTCGGCGAACTACTCGCCACGGGCAACTACTTCGATCGGGAAATCTTTACTGGCACCGACACTACCGGCACGTGCCACTTTTTCGGCTTGGGGCCGGCAGCAGTCCAGTTTCTGAGCGGGGGCTTTGCACCGCCAGGTACCGGTGCCGACCCGTGCTGGATCGGCTTACCACAAGAACGTTCGGTTATGTCGACCGAGGTACGCTTCAGCTCGGACTTGGATGGTCCGGTCAACTTCGTGGCCGGTTTTTTCTACGAGGAAGACTTTACCTATAGCAAAGTCGATGTCACTCACGCCGATAGGGTGACAGGTATCCCATCCTGCACGGGACGCGCCGATTGCTTAAGAAACCTAGACACTTCGCTCCTGTTCTCGCGTGAACATGAAATCGATCTGGAGTTTTTTCGCATCTTCGGTCACGTAGACTGGGAGATAACCGATCAACTCACCATCGGCGGTGGTCTTGCTTACTACGAGTCAGACCAGCGCATCAGAGAATTCCGGACTCAGGATTTTCAAGATCCCGATCCGTTTCAGGGATTTACGAACCCACCCGCATTCGGCGGCCCCTTCCAGACCGAAGCGGTCCTGCAACAGGACCGGACGACCTCAGAGGACGAAATCACTTTTGATGCAGTTGTCTCGTATCAGCTCACTGAGGACCAGCTTCTTTATTACCGCGCTGCGTCCGGCTTCCGGCCAGGCAGCCTGAACCCACCCGGCCTAGGGGTCGGTTTCGGTGCCGTGATCCCGGATTCATTCCAGCCCGACTCCGTAACTAGCCACGAGATCGGTGCCAAAACCAGTTGGTACGATCAGCGGGTTACCCTTAACGCCACCTATTTCTACATGAATTGGAAAGATATCCACGTACCCGGTGCAGACCCTAGCGGTACGGTAGAATTCATCGCCAACGCTGGGCAGGCTGACGTCCATGGCCTGGAGGTTGAAATGATTGCCCAACCGAGCGATCCGTGGTTCATCTCGCTCGGCTTCACCTATATTGACGCATCACTGGGCCGAGACCAGACGCTGGAAGAGGTAACCGGAAGCCCTGGCATCACCGCAGCCGACATCATCGCGGCGGGTGGTAATGTACCGCCCACCGGATTTGGCGGAGATAGGATCCCGAAGGTACCCGAAGTAGCGCTCTCGGGCACCGTCGAGTACAACGTCCCATTCGCATTGATGGACGGAGTACACACTTATATCCGCTCAACATTCTCGTACACCGACAGCTCAACGACGTTTTTCAACGACGACTTCACCTTCAATGCACCTATCGGTGATTACTTCTTGCTCGATTTGAGTGCGAGCTTCGTCTACAAAAATATGGAGCTGCGCGTGTTCGGAACCAACATCACGGACGAACGTGCTGTGACGGATGTCGATTTCCAACAGGACGGCTTCGACACATTCACAGTCCGGCCGCGCACTTTTGGAGTGCAGGCAAACTGGCGATGGGATGACTAGGCTGACCTGATAGTAGTTTTGACTGAAACGCGCTCTTCCGAGCGCGTTTTTTTTTGTTTCTATTTCGCATAGATTCCAACTCTGTTCCCTTCCTTCCGTAAGGGATTTTGGCTGGGATCTTTATTGGTTACCGGTTGACTCAATCGTTTGACAACGCTTTCGCGATACCACCGTCGATCAACGAACCCATGCTGCTACCCCCGCAGACGAACATCAACTGGCCGGTGATAAAATCGTTCGCGGGATCAAGGAAGAACATGGTCGCCCGTGCTACGTCATCTGGTCTGCCCACGCGTCCCGCCGGGATCACGGCCGCCACGGCACTCTCCATTTCACTTCCTTCCGGAATGACGCTGGTAAACATCTCAGTGTTAGTAATCGGGCCCGGTGCGACGGCGTTGACGGTGATACCATGCTGACCAAGCTCCATCGCCCAGGTTCTAGTTATGCTGACCAGTGCAGCTTTAGTCCCTGAATAGACCGTACGGGTGGAAAGTCCCAGTATCGCTCGGGTCGACATATTCACAATCCTACCGAAATTCGCCTCCTTCATTGCTGGCAGGAAAGACTGCACCAGGATCAACGCAGAACCGACATGCAAATTGGTCAATTCACTCAAATCACTGAGTTCGACTTCTTCAAGCGGCTTGGATCTTGTGACACCCGCGTTGTTAACGACAGTAGTCACATCATAGTTCGCGGCGATCTCCTTAGCTATGTCCTGAGTAGCGTCAAGGTCCATGAGATCAACCAGATAGTGATCGAGGTTGTCATGTTCAAATGTCGGTGGACGGCGGGCTAGACTGATCACCTGGTAGTCCGCATCGAGCAGATGTTGACAGACCGACGCGCCGATACCGGAGCTACCACCGCTGACGACTGCTGTTTTGGTTGTCATGTTTTGTTCCTTTTTTCTTACGTTTTTTCAGTTGAGACAGGACCGAGTTCGGGGGCGCGTATGCCGTTCACCGCGGCAGTAACCACGAGCAGTGGTATCGTACCCAGCAATGTCATGAAAATCAGCGGTGACCAGCCAAAGAGCAGGGCACCACCAGCAAGGGTGGGCCCAGCAATAGCGCCTAGCCGACCAACACCAATGGCAACGCCTACTCCGGTCGAACGCAACGCTGCCGGATACATGCGCGCACCAATTGCGTAAATCCCAGGCGGGATACCGACTAAGAACAATCCTAACGGAAAGGCAATCATATATAGCCAAGGCAGCGATCCCAATGAAAGTGCCAGTGCGACAATCAATGCACTTGCCGCAATCGAGTAACCGATCAGGACACGGCGCAACCCGAAGCGCAATGAGATCCAACCTAAGCTCGGTGTACCGATGAGCGCACCCGCGTTCATCAACATCCCGACATACACGCCGTCATGGTTACTGTGCCCGTGCTCAACGACGAGCTTTGGAGTCCAGGACAAAACGAGATACAAACTGAGAAAGGCAGCAAAAAAGGCGATCCAGTAGAGCAGCGTCCAAGTCCGGAACTTGGAACTGAACAATCCCCTAACGCCGGGTGCCTCGCTTCGCGCTACCAACGGCGGCATTTTGGACAAAACCCCGTGACCAAGCTTCGGTAGTATTTCATTCACTCGCTGCAAAACATTCGCGGGGCGTCGATAGTTCAAATACTGCAATGACTCAGGTACCCAGATCCAAACAACAGGAACGAGCAGTAACGATGCAACACCGCCGATCATAAAGATCGAGCGCCACCCATAAGGCTCTAATAGCAGAATGACCACGAAACCTGACAATAACGCACCCCCCGGGTAAGCAACGTGCATCATCGCAATTGAGAAATTACGTAATCTTCGTGGTGAATATTCGGCGACCATACTGTTTATCCCGGGTAGGATTGCACCGATCCCGAGGCCGGTCGCAAAGCGCAGCCACATTAACTCGGTAACTGTGCTTACCTGCGCCGTCATGATCATGGCTACCCCGATACAAGTGAGCGATACCAAAGTCATCCGTCGGCGGCCAATATAGTCTGCCAGGGAGGATAGGAATAAAGCGCCCAGCGTCATTCCAAACAGCGCCGCGCTGAAAACAATACCCAATTGACCAGAATCGAGCTGCCACTCCTCGGCGATGCTTGCCGCAGTAAACGCTATCAACAAAACATCAAAACCATCACATAAATTTATCAACAGACAAACCGTGACGACGCCGATTTGGATCGGCCGCATGGTCTCTGTCTCTACCGCCTGTGTCAGATCCGTCTCGATCGCGCCCGCATTCATAAAATAGCTCCCCCTTTGCCTGGCATTCTATACCAGACTAATTGAGCTCCGACCCTGTTTCCCATTACCTCGTATATACTCGATGAGAATTCTGTAAAGCACTGAACAGTGCTACGGAGTCTGCATCATCGAGTGCCTAGCTGAGAAAGCAGTGTGAAAAAGTAATCCACTGACACTGAACAGACGAGTTAGAGAGAAAGTACCTATGCACAAGCCTCTGAAATATGTATTGGAGCAAGCACGTCGACAATTTTTGATCGGTAGCGCATCCTTGGGCGCAATCCTTGGGTTGACCTTGAACGGCTTTGCCAGCAGCACTGCCCTTACGGCAACCGCGCTGGACGACCGCACACAAGCGAACCTGGCGACATTAGTCAGACGGATGTTTCCACACCAACATTTCAATGAAACTGCTTTTCGCGGCGTGGCAGACGCCATTGCTGCTGAAGCAGGTATGTCTATGCCATTAACCGACCTGCTCAACGATGGTATTGCATCGTTGGATGCGGCCCAGGATCCGTATTGGTTAGACGCGAGCGAAAAAAACCAGCTATCAGCTATGCAGGCTATTCAAGAAAAACCGTTTTTTCAGTACGTGCTTAATAAGAGCATCGATGTCTTGTACCGGGACCAGTCGTTGCTGAGCACGCTGGGTTACGAAGGCTCCTCGATCGAGAAAGGTGGTTATATACAACGCGGATTCAACGATATCGACTGGTTGCCATGACGACTTTTGCACAAAGCGACGCATCCCCAGTTGTTGTGATTGGCTCCGGCGCCAGCGGTGGAACGCTCGCTAACGAACTTGCGCAACAGGGCATAGATGTGGTGTGTCTCGAAGCCGGGCCACGCCTGGAGACCGCAGACATTGTCAACAATGAAGCGGAAATGTTTACTAAGCTCACGTGGCTCGACGAGCGAATTGGTGAAGGCGACGCTTTCCCGCCGTTTCCAATGTGGACCTGTAAAGCGGTTGGCGGAACAACCATGCACTGGACCGCCGCCTGCCCGCGCTTACAACCGCATGAAATGCGCGCGCTAAGCACCTACGGTGAGTTGGCCGAGGCCAGCTTGGTCGACTGGCCGATCACCCCGGAGGAATTGGCACCCTATTACGACCGAGCTGAAGATCAGCTCGGCGTCACTGGGACGCATGATATCGACCGTCTGCCCGGCAATAACAACTATCGCGTGTTGGAAGCAGCCGCGAAAGCCATCGGTTACAAAGACGTTAACACCAACAACATGGCCATCAATTCGGCTCCACGGGACGGTCGCCCTGGGTGTTTGCAGTTGGGATTCTGCACGAGTGGTTGCGTGATAGGTGCTAAGTGGTCACCACTCTACGGCGAGATCCCCGCAGCCGAGGCGACCGGACATTTCGAATTGCGTCCGAACTCCATGGCGGTGCAGATCACACACGATAAGAAGGGGCGGGTAAACGCGGTGGAATACTTCGACGCCTCGGGAAAGCGTCAACAGCAAAAGGCCAGCGCCGTTTGTGTCGCCGCGAACGTAGCGGATACAACGCGCCTGTTATTGCTCTCCGCCAGTAGTGAGTTTCCCAACGGGCTGGGAAATTCCAGTGGCTTGGTCGGGCATAACTACATGCACCATGAACATGTAACCTTCGCGGGCATCATGCCGGGGCCGGTGAACATGCATCGTGGGGCACATATGGCTGGGATCGTGAAAGACGAAGCGAAGCATGATCCTTCACGTGGATTCGCCGGTGGATACATTATTGCGACTGTACCATTCAGCCCGGAGACTTTGGCACGCTTGTTGGCCCCGCGCATGTGGGGTAAAGAGATCGCACATCTACTCGACAATTATCAGAATCTGGCCATGATGATGGCCATTGGGGAGGATCCGCCACGGGATTCCAATCGCATCACGCTCCACCCAAGTAAGAAAGATCAGTACGGAATACCGGTTCCGGTTATTCATTATAAAAAGCATGACAACACCAGAGCGATGGTGAA
>CAZBOQ010000152.1:0-11058 GCA_964493555.1 uncultured Gammaproteobacteria bacterium
TGAAAAGCCTTAAGCGCTTCGGATCGACCATCGGCGTCGATTGTTGCCAAGTCGACGTTTGTGAGCTCAGTCCCAAAACCGGAAGGAGTTAGTTGGTGCCGGTCGATTGCAGCCGAAGAAGGATCCGGTCGGTAAGACTGCGCTGAAGTCATGGCGCGTTTCTTGGTCTTACGCGTGCGGGTTCGATTTATCTGGCTTGCCCAGCTGCCAGCCGTCAGGGCTGAAATGCCCCCAATCAGATGTTTCGTACCATGTATCGATAGGCCAATCATCACCGTCGACGAGGACGCTTCCGGCGCCGACCTCGAACTCAATGCCTGCTGGCGCTTTACAGTAAAACGAGAAGATCCCGTCGGGGTGACGGCCGAGGCTCATCGTAATCGGCACTCCGTAACGAACCGCTCTATCGTGTGCCTGCCCTACGTCCTCCATAGATTGCGCTTCGATCATAATATGCGCGAGATTGTTGTGTAGTGTGATCGGGAGTTCTGGTCGAAACTGACATAGCGCGACGGTATGGTGGCGTCGATTACACCGAGTGAACACGGCGGTAAATCTCTGGTCGACGTCACCGCGGTTCGAAATATCGAAACCCAGGACACGAGTGTAGAAGTCTTCGCTTGCGCCCAAATCGTCTGTACAGATCACCATGTGACCAATGCCTACGTCAGCATCTGTTTTGAAACCAGCGCTGATTAGTGGAGAACTGAATGGGGTGCTAGCTTGCTCGGGACCATGGAAGATCTCAAAACGTAGCCCGCTTGGTTCGAGAAACCAGGCAAAATCCTCGACCTTGCGCGCTGTCCGCTCGCTGGGCGTGCTATCGTGAACGCTCACTCCATGCTCTTCGAGTCGCTGGCGGTAGGTCGTGAACGCCTGGGCGTCGGATAGTTCGAACCCGGCAAAACTCATTGAATTCAGAGGACCTTCGGTGATCACGAACCGGCGCGCATAGTTGTCGAGGCGAAAACCCAGCGTACCGTTCGCATCATGGGATACTGGCAATCCGAGCACGTTGATGCCGAACTCCTCCCACTCATCGATTGAACGCACTTCCAAACCGAAATAGCCAAGTTGCATGCCGTGATCCTAGTAGAAAGCCTAAGCTAGAAGGTCACTATATCGCATATCTCAACGTTCCAAGGCAACGGAGTCAGCACTTAATTTTTAATTTATGTCGCCCTTTTTCTCCGCGATGGAGAGAACAGCTGAGGTGTCCTTCTTTAGTTTCAGGACCAACAGTCTCATTCAGATGACGTTCGCCATTAACAGCGACTACGCCGATAAATTCACGTACCATTTCCCAAATAAAACGATCCCATATAACGACCCGAAAAACTCCCACCCGGTTGTCCTGCTTCCATGATACTGACGACATCCTATTGGCCGGCTAACACCTCTGAACCAGTACGTGAATCCACAATTGGTAGCGCCCTCCGTGAGGCGGCAGCGGCGATGCCGGAGCAAACCGCACTGGTCGCCGGAGTCGCGGATATTGCCAAGCGCACGCGCTGGAACTTTACGGAGTTGCTTGAGATCTGCGAAAGCGTTGCCCGCGCGTTGTTGAGCCATTTCGAACCCGGCGAACACATCGCTGTCTGGGCTAACAATGTGCCCGAGTGGGTTTTTCTGGAGTATGGTGCGGGGCTCGCGGGTATCACGCTGGTTACGGTGAACCCCGCCTTCCGGACAAAGGAACTCGAATACGTGCTGCGCCAATCGCGTGCTGCCGGCTTGTTTCATGTTGGCGGGTTTCGCGGTAACCGGATGGGTGATTCAGTGGCTGAGGTGCGCACGAAACTTCCGGGTCTGCGCGAAACAGTGGACTTCGCGCAATGGTCTGACTTTCTGCAGAGCGGCAGTCAAAGTCAGACATTACCGGTTGTCGAACCTGATGATGCTGCGCTGATTCTGTACACCTCCGGCACTACCGGGTTTCCAAAAGGTGCGGTGTTGCACCACAAGGGCCTCACCAACAATTCACGGTTTGCCGCCAATCGGTGGGGCCTGCGCGCAGGGTCTATACTTGTCTCGCCGATGCCTCTGTTTCACGCCGGAGGTTGCTCGGGTACGGCGTTGGGGAGCTTACAGTCGCTGACTACGTTGGTTTTGATGCAGCAATTCGATCCGGCACTGATGCTGGAGCTAATCGAAACTGAAAAGGCCGATATGGCAATAGGAGTGCCGACCATGTTGGTTGCTCTGGAGGAAGCTGCAGAATTTAAAATCCGGGACATTACGTCGCTCCGCGCGTTGCAGACAGGTGGAGCTAACGTACCGGTCGAGCTCGTGCGCCGGTATGAAGAACGCCTGAGCGAGGGGTTCAGTATGGTCTACGGGCTGAGCGAAGCTTGTCCCGTGATCAC
This sequence comes from uncultured Gammaproteobacteria bacterium, assembly GCA_964493555.1. GTDB lineage: Bacteria > Pseudomonadota > Gammaproteobacteria > JADZEE01 > JADZEE01 > CAZBOQ01. Next base: position 2,367 of record CAZBOQ010000152.1, read on the forward strand.
CCAAACCAAGCTCGACGATACACTCGAGGACAAATCCGAGACTATCGGCTGCCCGCTCCCCCAAACCGAAGTGAAGATCATTGATCCGCAGAGCGGTAAGACCCAGCCAGTCGGCGAATCGGGTGAACTGTGCGCGCGCGGTTATCTCGTTATGAAAGGGTACTTCGACATGCCTGACAGAACCGCCGAGGCGATCGACACAGAAGGTTGGTTGCATACGGGCGATCTGTGCAGCATGGACGAACGTGGTTACTGCCAAGTGACCGGACGTTTGAAAGACATGATTATCCGCGGCGGCGAGAACATTTACCCTCGCGAGATCGAGGAACGGCTATTCGTCCATCCCGAGGTGGTCGATGTAGCCGTCGTCGGCGTGCCGGATGAAAAATGGGGGGAGCAGGTCGCCGCGTTTGTGCGGACTGCACCGGGTTCGTCAGTCAGCGGTGAGGAGTTGAGTGGTTTCGCACGGCAGGAATTGGCGTCTTACAAGACCCCTAAGATATGGGTAAGCGTGAAGGAATTCCCGTTGACAGGTCCTGGCAAGGTTCAGAAATTCAGGTTGCGCGAAATGTGGGAACGGGGGGAAGTGAGCGCGAATATGTAAAAAAACTAAAAGAATGGATTCGGAGCCCCGGAAGCTAAGGGGATCTGTTAGATCGGCTCGTAGATCGATAGGGTCGAGATGGATAAGGTCAGACTCGCAACAGTCGACCTCAATGTAGGTAACGGAGAGTATAGATGACGACACCGACGTTCGGCATATTCGATCACATTGAGGCTATTCCAGGAACGCCCATACCCGAGTTACTGAAGGACCGGCTCGATCTCATCCGCATGGCCGATCAAGCAGGTTTCACGGGTTATTATCTGGCAGAGCACCATGGCTCCGATCTCTGCATGGTGCCAAACCAAGAGATGTTCATCGCTGCGGCCTCCCAGATCACCAGCACAATTCGTATGGCCCCATTGGTGAAAGTGCTCCCCCTCCACCATCCCATTCGCATAGTTGAGGACCTGTGCATCATAGACAATCTCACTAATGGTCGGATTGAGTTCGGCGTTGGGCGTGGTGTTGCGCCTGTCGAGCATTACTGGTTCGGGAGTGATTGGCCGTCGTCCACTGCTCGATTTGAGGACGTGCTCGGCATTATTCATCGCGCGTTTCGAACCGGCGAGATCAGCGCTGAGGGATCAAGGTTCTACGATTTCCGCACTATGCCGATGGCAACAAAACCCGTACAGCAGACGATCCCCTTCTGGTACCCAGGCAATCCACTTACTGCTGGTAGGTTCGGTTTAAACTTGATGTGGCCAGGCCCGATCAGCCAGGAATCGTATGACCTGTACGCGGAGAGCTGGTATGCCCATCAGCAGGACGAAGTGCGAATGGAAGCGCCCGGTTCCGACCCTAAAGTTGCCTGTGCGATGGTGCTCGCGCTTGCAGAGGATGAAAAGGTCGCGTTGGATGTAGCCGAACGCGGGTTGCGCGGTCTGATGCGTCGCACCCATTATGTGCACCGCTGGGACACCGAAATATTGGGCGAGGATGCAGCTGACGCCGCAATCCGCCCGCTACAAAAGCTTCTCGCTAACATTGATGGCGCCATCGAAGCTGGTGCTGGCACTCCTGAGCAGATCCGCGATCGTTTCGCCGGTATTCTGGATGCCGGACTTACCGATCATATCGTGATCATGAGCCCAACAGGCGATATGACATTTGATGAGGCGAAACGTACGATGGACCTGTTCTGTGGTGATGTGAAACCAGAACTCATGAAGTAAGCTAGAGCTGGCCTAATTGTCTTTTATCTTGTGTTGACTAGATGCGGCATAGCGCCACAAAATCCTCAGGCTTTGCTGCGAAGTAGTCGTTCTACGCGTGGCGCGACTTCAGTAGCGAACAATTCTATCGACTTTAGAAGAACTGTGTGGGGTAGTCCGGCAATATCGCCTTGAATGATATGTCGGGAATGCCCGATCATCTTTTGCGCCCTGACGATACGACGCGCGACATTTTCTGGATCCCCGGCGAAATTGTTGCCGTCCTCGGCGACAAGCGAATTAAACATCTCGCGACTTGGGTTAGGTAGGCCAGCTTTGCGAGTGTACCGCTTCATAAACGTAAACAGTTGCGACCACTGATTGTAGGATACATCTTTCGCGTCGGCATCATCTTCCATCACTAAGCCTAATGTGGCGATGGACATACGAATTTTTTCCGGGTTGTGCCCTGCGGTCAAAGCTGCTTGTTGGTAAGTGCTTGCGCGCTCTGCAAAGTGGTCCAATTTTTGATCGATAATGCCATAAAAAATGGGCCATCCATTCTTACCCGCGCGGATTGAGGGTTCCTCGCTACCGCCGGTGCTAACCCAGATTGTCAAACCACGTTCGGGCCGAGGTACGATATCCATGCCGTTAATTGTGGGCCGATATTTGCCGCTCCACTGTACATTCTCGTTGTGATTAATCTGCATAAGCAGGTCGAATTTCTCTGCGTTGAGTACGGCGTAATCCTCCATTTTGTAACCGAAAAGCGGAAAGGTCTCGAGAGAGGATCCGCGCCCGACTGCGATCTCTACTCGTCCGCCGGAGATTATGTTGGCTGTCGCGAACTGTTGATAGACCCGCACCGGATCATCGGTACCAAGGATAGTGCTAGTGCTACCTAGCTTAATAGATTTCGTGACTGCCCCGAGAGCCGCAAGGATAGTGCCGGGAGAGGATGCTGGCATTTCCTTCAGGTGGTGTTCGCCCACCCCAAAGAAATCGAGCCCAACGGCCTCAGCATGTAGGCCGGCTGCATACAAATTGCGAATTGCCTCTGCGGTGGTTCCGTTGTTACCGTCGATTGCGGGCTGCAAATCGCCGAAGCTATACACTCCAAGTTCCACCCGTTGTCCCTCATTTCAGATCTAAGGAGCGAAATTCTACTCGGATTGTTTCTGCCGAGTCGCGGCGAGAATACAGGATGGCTAAAATCTGCGTTATAACCGTTCCACGACCTCGCGATGCATCCGTAACAACGTCTGCAGATCTTGGTTAGGTGGGCGTTGCCCCAAGCCGCATTCCGTGGCGATCCCGTAGGGCCCGGAATAATGTTTATTGAAGGTTTCCAGACGCGCTAAAGTACCATCCACACCGTCGGTGTAGTGCATCAACCCGATATACAAAGTCGCGCCCATAGTATCGAGATCCGCGAGCGGTGCGAAATAAGTATCATCGTGACGGTCGCGGGGGACGGGCATGTGCACAAAGTCTATTCGGCGATCCGCGGCAGCGATGCCCGCATTAGCCATTCGCGCGCAAACGCTCAGATCTTTCGGTTGCAGATAATGCTGATGCTGATAGTTCCCGTAACACAGGTGAAAACCGAGCGTAATATTGGACGGAATATCCTTGCACATACGGTTGATATAACCTAGGTAGCGTTCAAGCGGGTCTCCTGGCAGTTGCAACGAGAGCGGCTCAGCGTTGCCATCGTTAGTTGCTACCGCGATAACTTCCCAGTTGATGTCCCACTGCAGCACCAGTTCATCGGCCGGAATGGTATCAATGACCTCATTAACTTCCTCGACAACGCGATCTTGATATGCGGCGGAAATGATGTCGAAATCGCGGGCCGTGGTTGTAACCAAGCGGACGACATCTTCTGGAAACGGAAATGAGACCTGAAACTTGGTCTCGCTCGGGATGACTCCTTGGTGTTTTAGCTTACGAAAAGTGGCATAAGATTCCTTTGCATAATCTCCGTAGCGCAAGTTGTCGATTGTTATTGTGTCCAGGCCATCCTTAACTTTGAATTTCATCAAGTCGTGATAGCCGCCCGGGACCCAATCCGGGAGCCCTTCTATTCCTTGTGGGCGGCGAGTTATCTCAAGTTGAGGGTGCTGTTCAAAGATGTAATGCCAGATTCCAATCACCCACAATCTACGCGGGCCGCCCTCACCGTCCGGCATGCCTATTACAAGCTCGCCAATCTCCGGGCCAACCAAGCGGAAGACGTCTTCCGCTGTTTCCTTTTCCACCGCGCCTACCAGCAAGACTGGTTTTTCAGTCAAGGCCATTTAGCTCTCCTAACGTGTGCGGAGTTATTTTAGTCGTATGGGCTTTCGAAGGCCGAGCGATTGGTGCGCCATTGTACTAACGGGTCACATTAACGATGGCGAGGGGTGGAATTGAACCATCGACACACGCCGTTGACGGTTTGAGAGAGTCGCCCATTCGCGGTGAAGAAATATACACACCTTTACATCAGCAGCAACAATGCACCCATGATGAATACGTTGTAGAAGAACATCATGAAGTTGTACGGCCGTCTTAGCGGATCCTCAACGGTCCACCATCGCTGAAACATGATGGTGGCCGAAAACGTAAAGAAAAATAGGATGAACGCGCCGATCTGGGTTTGATAATCAAGCACAACCAGGATGCCGCCACCCAACATCATCGCCAAACCCGCCCAGAGGATCATTTTCGGGGCCGGGTAACCGGCGGCGGTGAGCCGGCCGATCACCATATCTGGTTTTATACCGTTCTTAAACGCATTAAAGATAAAGAAACCGCCCATGATGGTTTGGGCGATGATCTCTAATGTTGTTGCGTGGGCGTAGAACATTTGGTGCACCTAACGTGTTGCCCCAGTTTATACTATCTAGATAAGGAGTTGCCTATGAACAGACAGTACGGGAACGTCAGGAGATTTCTCTGCTCGGTAACGTTGGTGCTGGGGTTTGTCGCAGTAATTATTGCGAGTCACAGCGCGCCAAACGCCGATCGCGATGGGCATGGCTTCGCGCCTCCGCCATCGCGTTGGGGTGCCGACGACGAGCTGGGTAATCTGAATTATGTCACGCCCGCTAAAGTGTTACAGGCAGTGAGTTTGATAAAGACGGGCGAGGTGCTCGATCTCGGCACCGAGTATTACGAAGGAATGCCGACTTTCGGTCCGCGTAACTATAAGGCTTGGTTGCTCACGCACGGCGCGTTAGCTCCCTTCGGGCGTGAGAAGACCACCCTTTTGGAGGAGTACGTCACTATGTCCACCGGGTTGGGCACCCAGCTTGACGGTTTCGCACACGTCGGTTCGGAGCACGTTTTTTACAACGGCGCGAAAAGTGCGGAGGTCATTGACCCCAGTGGCGCGAAGAAATTCGGCATGGAAAAGGTGCCGCCGATCGTAACCCGCGGTGTGCTAGTCGACATGGTTGCCTGCAAAGGCCGCTATCTCGAGGCTGGCGAACACATAACACTGGAGGATTTTCAGGCCTGCATGAGGCAGCAGAACATAACACTGCGCCCAGGTGATGCGCCACTCATTCACACCGGCTGGATGCGATGGCTCGGTGTTGACGATGAGAAGTTTATGGGCGGCGTTCCCGGGATCACCCAGAACGTTGCCCGCTATCTCGTCGAACAGGGGGTAGTCGGGGTCGGCACAGATCAATGGACCACGGACACAATGCCCTACGGCGATGGCTACGTTATTCCGTGCCACGTTATTCTGCTGACCAATGGCGTCTATCTGTTTCAGAATTTGGTGTTAGCGGAACTTGCCAGTAAAAGCGCTGAGCAGGGCCGCTACGAGATTTTCTTCAGCTTCACACATCCGAAGTTGAGGGGCACTGTCCAGGGTATCGGCCAACCAATAGCTATCCTTTGACGGGGTTTACCACCATACCTTGGAGGCGACGCGATAAGTAATGCTTGTAGAATCGACACTTTCGGCGCGCGCCTCAACTTAAACGAACTAAGGAGATACAAGAGCCGGAACCGGTACATAATTCAACCACAGTGAACGCTTTGTGCATGCGCCAATCAGTTTCGGTGAGTTCGACGAAACGATGTCAGCCGTAGAGCGTTGGCACCTTGACGATTACGTCGACACACGCGACTAAAAGAGTCTGGCGTTGACCATAGCCTAAGTAAAGGCGCACGCACGAGTGCGGTGAAGTGAATGTAGTCAGAATAAGGACGAAAAAGGTATGACAAACGATACAAGTGTATTTGAAGATCCCTACGCGGAATCCAAAACAACAGTGACCGAGATAGCGCCCGGGATCCATCGGATCGCAACCAGTGTCCCGCCAAAGCACTTTCCAGGCGGATTCAGCTACGGTCAGTTTTTGATTATGGATAAAGAACCGTTGTTATTTCATTGCGGCGGCCGCCGTTTGTTTCCGTGCACATTACGTGGCATCGAGGAGTTGCTGCCCATCAGCGAACTTCGCTGGCTTTCGTTTGGCCATGGCGAATCGGACGAGAGTGGAGCGATGAACGAAATTCTGACAGCTGCTCCGGATTGCGAGGTCGTCGTCGGACAAATGCTGGCAAATCTTGTTGTCGCAGATGCCGCGATTCGGCCGCCACGTGTTCTGCAGCACCGTGAGACGATGAAGTTGGGAGAGCGCGAAATCATGTGGCTAGACACACCGCATCTCCCGCATAACTGGGAGGCAGGCCTACTATTCGAAACGACGAGCCGCATACTGATGTGTGGTGATTTGTTTACCCAATTTGGTGAGGAACACCCACCGCTTACGACTGAAGACATCCTGGCCCCGAGTGAGGCGGTACGGGCACGGGTACCCTTCTACTCCAATCCCAACGGGGCACGACCGATCTTGGAGGAATTGGCAGACTTAAAACCGGCCTACCTCGCGACAATGCATGGTCCTACCTGGCAAGGAGACGGTGCAACTATGTTACGCCGCCTTGCTGAAGTGCTTGAAGCGTCCGACTGATCTCCTTCCCACCACTCTTTAAGAGGAAGCCGGTGTAGAAAAATAGTACGAGGGCGCGAGTCTTCGGGATTCCTTTTGAAGGGATTGGTGGCCATGGGTGGAATTGAACCACCGACATAGGGATTTTCAGTCCCCTGCTCCCAAACAGGCAATCTAATAAACCTGACACCGTTTTCTCTTTTCCAATCACAGAGACGAGCGGCCCTTTAGCTGCTCCTCGAGAATTGGCCGAATTCGGTTAGCAAACAATGTCTGCGTGCGAATGGACCGGTCAAGGTCCAGCCCACCGAATTGACTCACAATCGCCAGTTCATGGTAGCCGCCTGTTTCCTCATAGAGGCCAATGAGGTCGTCGGCTACTTGTTCTGGTGTGCCGACGAACAGCAACCGATCCTCGATAGCTCGCTCGTAAGTCCAATCCACATCTCCGAGTTCCGGGTGTGCTTTAGCGTAGGCACCGTAGCCGGATTCATGTAGCCGCGCTGTTTCATCCTTGGTGGGCCATCGGCAATTTTCCCCAAAGTTGAACTCCAAGAAATTGACCGCTGCTTCTTGGGCTTTCTCGTGTGCCTGGTCTGCGTCCTCGTCGACATAAATCGCTTTGACGTAGCAGACGTTGGGCGCGGTTCCATGTTTATCGCACAGTCCACGGTACTTCTGAATGTTGGGGAGGAACATCGATGTGGACACGGGGCCACCCTGGATCAGACCCCAACCCAACCGCGCGGCTCGGTCAAGTTGAGTGGTGCCTGTACCAGCGGTGTACATGGGAATGGTGGCTTGAATGGGTTTCGGAACGACATTGAGATCTGTGCATTGGTAGTGTTTCCCCTCATACGACATCGATCCGTTTTGCCACGCCTTCATCAAGATCTCGACGCCTTCCTCGTATCGACTTTGCGTCTCTTCCATTGGAAGGTCGGTCGCCTCGCCCGGTAAGAAGAGCCACCCGTGGCCGCGACCTACGCCACATTCGAGGCGACCGCCACACAGGACATCCGCTTGAGCAATCTGACCCGCCAGCGCTAAGGCGTTATGCAAGCTAACGACGTGGCACATGGTGCGAAAATTGATCCGACTTGTCCGTTGAGCTATCGCAGAATAGAGTGCTAGCGGGTCTGCACAAATCGAAAAACGTGGATAGAAATGATGCTCAACCGTTCCATAGAAATCCAGACCGGCGTTGTCCGCGTGTTCTGCCAATGTCATCGCCTGTTTGAACACGTCGGTCGCAGATTGGGCGGGGCTACATTGAAGTTCCGAATAAATACCAAAACGCATTTAATCCTCCCGTAATTGAATTAGTGCAGACTGCGTGTCAGCTGGATCAATCGATTAGTGGGACGGTTTGACGGTGCAGTGTTAGGTAGATGCCGGCGAATATCAGCGTGATGCCGACGCCATGATAAAAGGCCACGGACTCGCGGAGAAAAGTCATCGCCAGAACTATGCCGAATACCGGCATGAGATAAATGAATAAGGCCGCGGTCCCGGCGCCGGCGCGCTTGACGCTAATGTTCCAGAACACATAGCCGAGGTCGTAGGTGACGACGCCGATGTAGAGAATGGCGGCCGTCTGCTTCCACGGAATTAACGCGTGGCTCCCGACAGCCGCTTCCCAGAGGAAAAACGGAATTGTCACCACACAACCCAGCGTTGCAATAACGGCCATGAATGTGATCGGTGTGAGTGCTGACGGCGTCTTCCGTAGCATGATCGTGTAGAAGGCCATACACACGAACGCTGCGACTATCAACAACTCACCAGGTCCCAGCGCGAAAGCAGCGAGCGCACGCCAGTCGCCACCCACAGAAATCCAGAGCCCGCCCCCAAACGCAATCGCGACACCGAGGAGCTGCACAGGTGTCAAGCGCTCGTTCAACACCGGCCAAGCGACACAGGCGACGAGCAGCGGCAGTACCGGACCCATGAGCGCCGCGGCGATACCCGTC
>CAZBOQ010000153.1:0-4288 GCA_964493555.1 uncultured Gammaproteobacteria bacterium
ACCTTGCGGTCCCTTTAATACCTCGACACGTTGCAAATCGTAGCTGGCAAATAGTGCGGCCTGCTGTGCTGCCTGGTAGACCTCGTCGAGATAGATGGCGTTGGGCGATTCAGCCTGATCGCCAAAGTCGTTCTGTGTTGCGCCACGAATCGTGAACTGCTGTTGGTCACCGCCGCCGCCGGACTGAAAGACGCCGGGCGTGTAGCGGTAAATATCAGTCGAGTTGACAATACCCAAATCTCTCATTTGGTCGCCCGTGAAGGATGTAATCGCGATTGGCACATCCTGAATGGATTGCTCGCGCTTCTCGGCGGTGACTATCACTTCTTCGAGAAAGAGCCCCTGGGCCAAAGCCGAGCCGGTAAAACTCAACAGTGAAACGAACGAAATAATCCCAAAAAAACCAATCCGCACTTTACCTACCGATGACATACGGTCCACGTTCTGCCCTCCTCATTAGTATTAGCTCGACCTACTTGGCCCAATTGTCAACCATATTAAGGTCAACCTCAAGGCTCTTTGTGGTTTCTTTGCAACAGCGAGTTCCCCATTCGGCATGCAGGCCTTCATCACGCAGGTGTCGGGCGCGCAACGAGCGCCTTTATCGAACCGCCTTTCATACCATGGCTTTCGTCTAGCTCTGGCTCAATGTTTGGGTTCGGCAGCCATCGTGGCCGCGTCGGTAGTCGCTGGAAACTTTCATTAAGGATGAACGTGCCGATGTTCGCGTTAACGGAAACAGTGGCGATCACGAATGAACCAGATCTTTAGGACTGTTGGCTCTGTTGCAAATGCGCTGCTGAGCCCATAAGGGTTGGGTCCTGAGAAATGCGGGCGGTTCATAATCGGGTCGGTGTGATGGTTTCTGCATTATGCTTTTAGCCCGAGCAACTCTGCCCATTCCTCGATGCTCTGGCCGCTGCCCATGGCGTCGTCAACCAAACCGTTGACCGCAAACGAAGGCGAGACGTGGATACCATTCTGTCGGGCATATTTCACGTGCCATTTGACGGCGCGGGTAACGCTGTCTAGCTTGAAAGCTTCGCTAAAATCAATGCTGCTCAAATCGGAAATTTGGCTCACAATCTCCGCCGGGCTGCGATTCAGATTCGGTCCCGAGCAATGATCCTCGCAGACAAAGTCTTCGCGATGTTCGAAGACCTTGTGTAGTACGTTCAGGCAGGCTTTCTGCTTACCTTCTGTAGCACAGGCGGCTAATACGCAACGCGTAACAACCGACGAAAACAAGTGCCAAGGTTGCGAAACAAAGCGAATACTAATTTTTAACTTATCCTCGCCGACTGCGGACAGTAGCGGTTGTAGCTTATCGAACGCGCGTTTAGAAAATGGACAAGTCGGCTCGAGAAAAACTTCCAACTCAAGCTCGCCTCGACCTAGTTGTATTGGTCCAAGCTCTTGGGTCTCGTGCGGGCGCACATTCATTTGTCTCTCTCCTCGGGAAACGCTTTTGGATTACATTGGTTTGACTGGCTTAAACGGCTATCTGTGTGTAGGCCGAACCAAACCGCTCTTTTAAGACTGCAACATCTATTACATGTGGGCATTGTATTACGTGCACACTGTTATCATTGCTTGTCCGAAATCTGTTTTTCCTGATCACTACTTGCGTTGGTGACGAGGGCTTCGTCCCAGCAATTGGCAAGGAAAGGTTTTACCTGTAGGTGCAAATATATAAAATATCTTGGCGTGTTCCACGCAGTGAGGGGGGTACAAAATGGCGTTCACCGCGGAGCAACTGCCGTTGCGATTACACCACAATGCTTATGTAACCCGTGATCAGAAAGCGACTCAGCACTTTTATGAGGATCTGATCGGTATGCCGCTGATTGCAACCTGGGCGGAACATGCCGATTTGTTCGGGAAGGTGCGTGTGTATTGTCATACTTTCTATGGGATGGCGGATGGTGGCGCACTGGCTTTTTTCCAGTTCGCGACCGAGGAGGACCAGGAGTTTTTTGGTCCGCAGATGTCCAGCTCGGCATTTCATCACATCGCGATGAAATGTGAGCAGTCAGTTCAGAACGAGATCAAGGCTCGGTTGGAGGATTCTGACCATGATCCAGGGAAACGATACTTCATTGATCATGGCTATTGCGAATCTCTTTATGTGGAAGATCCAAATGGCCTGTTGTTGGAGTTCACCGTGGATGCGAATGATGTTGAAAAAATAGATGCCGCACGCCGCGCCGATGCTCATCAGGTGCTCGATCGCTGGTTGGCTGGCGATCATTCGCCAAACAATCTGGAGCACCACGATTGAGAGTAAACCGCGTGCAGCTACCATTGATCAGCACGGCAAGTGAAAGATTCGTCATTGCTCGATGAGTGGTGTTCTCGACCGAATTCTCACCACTCACACCGGTAGTCTGCCGCGACCGGAAAATCTGATCCGCTCCATGTGGGCACAGGCTGACGGCAGCGCTGTCGATCAGCAGGCGCTACAGGAACAGATCACGCTTGCCATCGGTGAGGTTGTGCGGAAACAGATAGCAGCTGGCGTCGACATTGTGAATGATGGTGAAATGTCCAAAACTAGCTACGCTACGTATGTCAAAGATCGCCTGGCCGGATTTAGCGGTGAGTCGGTGGCCAATTATTACTTTGCCGATCTGGCCGACTACCCGCTAAGCACCGAACTCGTGGCCGCTAACCCGGGACGGCGCAAGCGTTCCGCGCCAGCGTGTAACGCACAAATTTCCGTTAAAGACGACACGGCCATTGGTCAAGACATGTTGAACTTGAAGCAAGCCGATGTCGGCGCCGATGTGGCTGGCATTTTCTCCAGCGCTGCGTCGCCGGGGGTGGTGTCTATATTTTTCCGCAATGAGCACTATGGAAGTGACGAAGAGTACGTTTTCGCTATCGCCGAAGGAATGCGCACCGAGTACGAGGCGATTGCCGCTGCGGGTGTGACATTGCAACTCGATTGTCCAGATCTTGCCATGGGGCGCCACATGGCGTACGCGGGCATGGAACTTGCAGAGTTTCGCAAACGTGTCGCGATTAATATCGACGCGCTAAATCACGCAGTACGCAATATACCGGCGGAGCAACTGCGCATGCATGTATGCTGGGGAAATTACCCCGGCCCCCATCATTGCGATGTCGCTCTAGCCGACATCATCGATCTGGTTTGGAACGCAAAGCCGTCTACTATCCTTTTCGAGGCAGCCAACCCTCGCCACGCGCATGAATGGCGACTTTTCGAGAATGTGAAAGTGCCGGATGGCAAGATCCTTTGCCCTGGTGTCATCGAATGCCAGTCAAACTATATAGAACATCCAGAGCTTGTGGCACAACGTATAGAGCGTTACGCCGATCTAGTAGGTCGCGAGCGTGTTATGGCTGGCGTCGACTGTGGTTTTAGCATTCACGTCGGCATGCAGGGGATCGATCCCGATGTGGTCTGGGCCAAGCTTTCGGCCCTTGCCGAGGGCGCGGAACTGGCATCGCGTCGTTTGTGGTAATCGCTAATGTACCTTAGCGTTAGTTCTCGGCCTGTTGCACGAAATGTATATCCATGAAGCTGAGCAATTCAGCACGTACTGCCGGGTCTTCCAGTTGTTCCGGTGTGTACTGAGATCTCTTCATATAACCCTCTTCAAAACCGCCTGGTTCATAAATCATCAGCGCTCGAATCGGCTTATCCCCAAGCACCCGGGTAGCATGCTGAGCGCGGGGCGGGATATAAATCAAATCGCCGGCTACCAGCGTTTGTGTTTCACCAGCAACGGTCCACTGCATCCGTCCGGATAACACATAGAAGATCTCCGCGTGCCACTTGTGAGTATGACCCGGGTAAGAATCCATTCCAGGAAGGAAGGTTTCATCAACGAAGCTCAAACGGCCTTCGGTGTGTACCGCAGTTAACTTAAATTCCGTTATTGATTTTCTGAAAGAATGGATCTCAGTGGATCTTTTTTATGAAAAATATGCCGGGGCTTATTATTGAGATCGGTTGCATGCACGGGTGCCAGAGTAACAAGGCCGATGACACTAGTAAGCACAAATAGTTTGTTTAATTTGTACATTGTCCTACCTTCCATTGTATTTTCTGAGAAAGGTTCTAAGGCGTCTCACTAAACGTGCCTCGGCTGTAGACGATTTTGCCCTCAAAGATGGTTCGCATCACCTCAGTTGTCTTAATTTTCTGCTTGGGGATAGCGAACAGATTCTGATTCAACACGATCATGTTCGCCGATTTGCCGGTTTCGATGCTGCCAAACTCAGTTGCACCCCCAACCGCCGCCGCACCATTTAACGTCAA
>CAZBOQ010000154.1:0-8337 GCA_964493555.1 uncultured Gammaproteobacteria bacterium
GCCGCCTAGTCATCTAACAAAAGGCGTGGTCCGCCGCCTGCGCATGCATCTGTCTATGGTGTTCAAGGAATCTCTGTACAGATCTCCGCCACCGAAAGGCGTTCCTGATCCGCGACTGCCTTCGGGTAACCGTACCAGAAGAGGCCCACGACGAATTCCTTACCTGAATCGATACCCAGTAATTCGTAGAAGCGTGGATCTCTGGTGACGGCACCGGTCGTCCATTTCACACCGATGCCAGCCTGCCACAAATACAAAGTGAGATTTTGGACCGCACAGCAACAAGACGCATAGTCCTCCTTTTCACGCAAAGAATCGTCGGAGGTTCTGCAGGTAAGTACGAACCAACCCGGTACGCCCTGAAGTCTTTTCAATACTTTCTCGCGAACCGCGTCAACTTTTCCTGCCGCTTTGACATCCACTACTAAATGGCGCAGTTCGACGATAGTCTGCGGGCCAAGAAGATAGAAATGCCACGGTTCAGTGAGTTTGTGATTAGGTGCCCAACGCGCCGTGTCGATAGCGCTACGAAGACTTTCGATGGGTGCCGGCGTAGCTTCAAAAAAATTTGTGGTCCGCCGATTTCGCAGCGCATCAGCAAATACTTCCAGCGCCTCAGTCGACCTATTGTCTTGTAGTGCAGGTTCGTTCATCTTACGTTTCATCCATGACGAAGGGCGGCAGTGATGATCGCACATAAACACAAGTCCGGCCCAGACCTGCTCTGGTCAGACCAGCGTTGACATCATCTTGCTAAGTTCTATATAAGAATTTGCACCTACCGTTGCTAACGCTGGATAACACTGCCCAGTCCCTATAATTAGGACAAAAGGAGGACGAGATGACCATTCAGACCACGACGATCGAATACGCCGACGGTGACACAACGTTGGAAGGGCTGCTTGCCTGGAACGACGCCATATCGGGGCCACGGCCAGGGGTTCTGGTGGGGCACGCCTGGGGTGGCCGCAGCGAGTTCGAAGACAACAAGGCGAAAGCGCTTGCAGAACTTGGCTACACTGGTTTTTCACTAGATCTCTACGGTAAAGGTGTCAATGGCACCAATCCCGACGAAAACGCTAAGCTGATGCAACCCTTTCTCGACGATCGCGAAATGCTACAGCGGCGCATGACGCTCAGCGTGGAGGCTGTCCGTGGCGCAAACGTCGTTGACGCTTCCAGAATCGTCGCGACAGGTTATTGTTTCGGCGGACTCGCAGTGTTGGATCTTGCTCGCAGCGGTGCGGACGTAACCGGCGTCATCAGCTTCCACGGACTGTTCAATCCGCCAGGCAATACAGCTGGTATCAAAATCAGCGCCAAGGTAATGGCTCTGCACGGTTGGAACGATCCAATGGTACCGCCGGAAGCCGTGACAGCCTTGGCACAGGAGTTGACTGACGCGGGCGCCGATTGGCAAATTCATGGCTATGGAAACACTTATCATGCATTCACCAACCCGGATGCGAACTTTCCCGATCTCGGCGCGATCTATCACCCCGATGCTGACCGCCGCTCCTGGCAAAGTATGTGTAACTTTTTACAGGAAGTCGTTTGATGAGTATTCGTGCTGCGGATACTGGCGCTTTAGAAGGATCAGCCTGAGGGAGGAATGTACAAGTGGGCGCAACGATTATTGACCTATTGAGTACCGGCGCTGATGACGCCATCGCACTGGCCGCACCCGAACGACACCCCACTACGTTTGCGCGACTGCGCGAGCACGTCACGACTACGGTGGCCTCTCTGAATTGGCTGGGGATCGCACGAAACGATAGGGTCGCGATAGTGCTACAAAACGGTCCCGAGATGGCGAGCGCTTTCTTAAGTATCGCTTCTGGCTCAACCACCGCACCACTGAATCCAGCCTATCGCCAGGAGGAGTTCGCCTTTTACCTGACCGATTTGAAGGCAAAAGCGCTCGTGCTCGCCGCCGGCGACGATTCCCTCGCTCGCGCCGCAGCAAACGAGCTCGGAATCCGCGTGTTGGATATCAGCGTTACAGCCGAGGACCCGGCAGGCGTCTTTCGGTTTACAGATGCCAGCGGCAGCGCCCGAGCAACGTTTGCCGAGTCGGGCGATGTCGCCTTGGTATTGCGCACCTCGGGGACCACATCACGACCAAAGATAGTACCTCTAACACATGCCAACCTATCCGCCTCGGCAGACAACATCAAGAACTTGTTACAACTTGAACCGGTAGACCGCTGCTTGAATGTTATGCCGCTGTTTCATATCCATGGACTAGTAGCGGCGATCCTTGCATCTTTAAACGGAGGTGGTTCAACTTATTGCACGCCCGGTTTTAATGCACTGCGATTTTTCGCCTGGATGGACGATGCCGCGCCGTCCTGGTACACCGCCGTACCGACCATGCACCAGACCATCGTAGCGCGTGCCAAAGCACAGTCGGAGACAATCAAGCGTAACCCACTCAGATTTATTCGATCTTCATCTGCGTCACTGCCACCACAAGTAATGGCGGAACTGGAAAGCGCGTTCGATGCACCGGTGATTGAAGCGTACGCGATGACCGAGGCTGCTCATCAAATGACCAGCAATCCGTTACCGCCGGCCAGCCGACACCCTGGTTCCGTCGGGATCGCTGCCGGACCGGAGGTCGCGATCATGGACGAGGCCGGTCATCTGGTCGATAACGACACTATTGGCGAGGTGGTCATCCGCGGACTGAATGTCACCGCTGGTTACGAAAGCAACTCCGAAGCCAATGCCAGCGCTTTTAACAACGGTTGGTTTAGAACCGGCGATCAAGGAACCATGGACGATGCAGGATATCTCCGCATCACGGGCCGACTGAAAGAAATTATCAATCGCGGCGGCGAAAAAATTTCCCCGCGCGAAATTGATGAAGTCATCCTCGACCATCCAGCGGTTGCTCAGGCGGTTTGCTTCGCTATGCCTCACGACAAACTAGGCGAAGACATCGCCACCGCAATCGTACTGGCGGACGGGGCGAACAGTGATGAACACGAATTGCGCGACTTCATCACTGCGCGTGTGGCCGATTTCAAAGTACCTAGAAAGATTGTATTCCTGGACGAGATCCCCAAAGGCCCGACGGGAAAAGTGCAGCGCATCGGCCTAGCTGAAAAGCTCGGGCTGAGCAAATGAAGATCTGCATTTTTGGCGCTGGCGCAATCGGCGGATACCTCGCGGTCCTACTGGCCCAGAGTGGACAGCATGTGTCGGTAATCGCGCGTGGCCCGCACCTCACGGCGATCCAAAAGCATGGTTTCCGACTCCGGATAGACGGGGAAGAACGCGTAGCGCATATAGACGCGAGTGATGATCCCACAGACTTTGAACCACAGGACTATCTGATAGTGGGTCTCAAGACCCATTCACTCCGCGCCAATGTCGCACCGATGCAAGCGCTGCTGGGACCGGACACCGCGGTAGTTACCGCAAGTAATGGCGTACCCTGGTGGTATTTCTACGCGCTCACCGGGAAATGGGAGAACCGGATTCTGCAGAGCGTAGATCCCGGTGGGGAGCAATGGCTAGGAATCGGTCCTCAACGGGCGATCGGCTGCGTGGTCTACCCTGCGTGCACAATTGCTGAACCAGGCGTCGTCCAACACGTCCTGGGCAGTCGGTTCACCTTAGGCGAACCCAATGGTGAGAAAACCGAGCGAGTACGGTCCCTCAGTGCCGCGCTAATCGAGGCGGGGTTCAAGGCACCCATTCGGCGCATTCGCGATGAAATATGGCTGAAGTTGATAGGCAACCTGAGTTTTAATCCAATCAGCGTATTGACCGGCGCGACACTAGACATCATCGCAACCGAATCACCTGGTAGTCGTGACGTGGCACGAGCAATGATGCTGGAAGCGCAGACTATTGGCGAGAAACTCGGCGCACGGTTCGCCATTGACGTGGACAAGCGGCTCGATGGCGCCGCCGCCGTCGGTGCCCACCGGACCTCTATGCTGCAGGACCTCGATGCAGGCCGGCCAATGGAAATCGATGCCATCGTTGGGGCAGTGCAAGAAATGGGGATCATGGTCAAAGTGCCAACCCCGACGATAGACGTCGTACTTGCGTTGGTCCGACAGCGCGAACGCATCGCCCATGGTTTGATCAGCGCGTAAACCGTGTCCCTTGCTAACACGATTGCCAGCGGCAGTTAGGTAGCTGCGACCCCAGCAATCAATAAAGCCGCCTCGCGACCCTCGACCTCGAGACTGTAAGACCCCGTGGTCTAACTCCTCATCTTCGGCGAGATAAGCATCGTTTATGCCTGCTCCTTACACTGTTCTCAGACTATTCGGCGCTCAGCCCCACAAAGGGCGAGAGAAATAATGCCAGAAAAGCACTCTGCGGGCTGCCGGTTAGTGGGCTCATTAACGTGAGCCCACTAATCTCGGAGTGGTACTAATGTTAATATTTTTGACTTAATTTCAATGGTTTATATTGGCATTGTGCCCTCTGCTCAGAATATCTTCACGGCTAATGCCCTTCACACGAGGCAGGGTTTAGCGCAACGGTTCCGATTCAGACAAACAATAGTTTCGCGATTACTTTGACGGATTTGATTCGCCCGTGCGTTTAATCTTGACGCCCTGGCGGCTTTCTTCGAATTACCACAAACCTTTTTAGGCTCAGGCACTCAATCGTATTAGTTACGTAACTGATTGAGAATATTTAGGTTTTGGCGTATGGTGTGGTGCGCCATCAAGAGCAGCGCCACCAACACACATGCGGGCAAGAAAAAGCGAATGAAGAAAGAACCCATCGCCATTGTCGGCATGGCATGCCGCTTCCCTGGTGGTTGTAAGACCCCACAGGAATTCTGGCAACTCCTATTGAACGAATCCGACGCCATCACGGAAGTTAATTCCGAGCGTTGGTCCACAGAGTACTTTTATCACCCGGATCGCGGCGTCCGAGGTAAGACCTTTACGCTTGCCGCGGGACAGCTCGACGATGTGTTTGGCTTCGATCCTGCGTTTTTCGGGATCTCGCCGCGCGAAGCCGAACAGATGGATCCTCAGCAGCGATTGCTGTTGGAAATGGCCTGGGAGGCCGTTGAGGACAGCGGCCATACACCTGACCAGCTAGCAGGTTCAAACACTTCTGTGTATGTCGGCATCTCTAGCCCGGACTACTCCAACAACTACCTTACGGATCCGAGCGCCGGCGACGGATATTTCATGACCGGCAACACGCTGAGTATCGCCGCAAACCGGATCTCGCATATGTTCGACTTGCACGGCCCCAGCATGTCGGTTGATACCGCTTGTTCTTCCTCTCTAGTCGCATTGCACCAAGCATGCTCAAGCTTGTGGCGCGGCGAGTCGGATACCAGCTTTTGCGCTGCGGTGCATCTGCTACTGAGCCCATTTGGGTTCGTCGGTTTTTCTAAAGCTTCAATGCTTTCGCCTGATGGTAAGTGCCGACCGTTTTCGGCCGACGCGAATGGTTATGTACGCTCCGAAGGGGGCGGCGTTTTAATGCTAAAGCCGTTGTCAAAGGCCGAGGCAGACGGCGATCACGTTCACGCCCTGTTACTGACAACCGGTGTAAACAGTGACGGTCACAATGCTTCTCTGATCACCGTCCCTAGCACCGAGGGACAATCGAAGTTACTCGAGTCCGTCTACGATGCGGCAGATATTCCCGCTACGAGACTGAGTTATCTGGAAGCCCACGGTACTGGTACACCAGTGGGCGATCCTGTTGAAGCAATGGCGATCGGCAACGCGATCGGTAAGTTTCGCCCACCAAACCAGCCGTTACCGATCGGTTCGGTGAAATCTAATGTTGGCCATTTGGAGCCAGCTTCGGGAATGGCTGGCCTAATTAAAGTGATATTAGCCCTGCAGAATCGAGCCATCCCACCCACAATCAATACTGAGAATCCGAACCCCGAAATAGATTTCGAAGCCCTAAACCTACACATCGTGCGCCGCACTATTTCTATAAGTGACGATGATTATCCACTGACCATGGGTGTAAATTCGTTCGGTTTCGGCGGTAGCAACGCACACGCCGTATTGCAGGAATTCGTTCCGACCCAGGAACGCGTCGACTCTGCGGTGGAATTGCCACCCCTGTTCCTGTCTGCACGTAGCCAGGCGTCATTATGCAAGCGGGCGGAACAACTATCGAAGGTAATTGACCGCGCAGTAAACACCCGTGAACTCTACGATCTGTTCTACGCGGCCTCCACCCAACGGACCAGGATGAAACACGGTCTATGCGTTCGCGCATCCAATGCACTGCAGATGGCAAACGCTTTGCGAACTTTCGCACAAGACGGTGAGACAAAAGACATCGTTACGGTAACGAGGCCCGTAAAGCAATGTCGGACTGCGTTTGTCTTCTCCGGTAATGGTTCGCAATGGCAGGGCATGGCGCGCGGTCTAATTACGAACCCGATTTTTCGATCCGCGTTGGACGATATCGATGTATTGCTAAGACCACGGGCGGGCTGGTCAGTAATCGACGAACTACTGACGGATCCAAAACTTTCCCGTCTCGATCTAACCGAGATTGCGCAACCGACACTGTTCGCCGTGCAAGTAGGGCTGGTAACGCTGCTTAGAGCGCACGATGTCGAAATTAACGCAGTGATCGGCCATAGCGTCGGAGAGATCGCTGCCGCGTGGGCTGCGGGGATATTGAATCTGGAAGCGGCGGTTCACCTGATACACCAACGAAGCCTCGCACAAGGGCTCACCAAGGGACAGGGCAAGATGGCGGCGCTTGCGATTGGACCAGCCGCAGCGGGCGAACTCATCGCGGTTCACGGCAACGGAATCGAGTTGGCAGCTATCAATAGCCCCAACTCCGTAACGTTATCCGGTGAGAGCACCGTAATTGATCAACTCGCGCAAGACTGTGATGAGAAGGAAATTTTCTGTCGTATTCTTGACCTCGACTATGCGTTTCATAGCAAGGTAATGGATACAGTGAAGGACGTGTTCTGCGATGCCTTAGGACCGATACAGCCCGGTCCGGGGCATCTACCTTTTTATTCTACCGTGACTGGTCAGCGGGCAGATGGTCTTTCGATGGGCACCGAGTATTGGTGGCAAAATCTTCGGGCGCCAGTTGCCTTTGGACAAGCGATGGAGCATTTAATCAACGATGGATTCAACGCGTTTGTCGAAATCAGCCCGCATACGATCCTACAAGGATATCTTCGCGACATTATCAGAACTGCCGAGGTAAACGGCGAGATCATTCCGACTCTGCATCGCGGAGACGTAGACGCAACGGATGAGATCGAAGCTGCAGTGTTGCGCTGTTGCCTAGTACAAAACCTCTCGCCGCGAATCTATTTTCCGAGCGTGGGGAATCGGGTCGAATTGCCTACCTACCCGTGGGATAAGGAAAACTATACGATTCCTACAACAAGCGAAGCGCCTTTCACGAAACGTGAGCATCCATTGCTCGGGTTCGCGGCCCACAACATGGAAGGAGTTTGGCATAATCAGATAAGCCTGGAAACGCATACATACCTAGCCGAACACGTAGTCGATGGCGCCGTTGTTTTTCCCGCTGCTGCGTTTGCCGAAATGGCCCTAGCAGCGTCACAGTCATGTTTCAAACGACCTCAGCATGAGATCGCGAACCTCGAAATTCGCAAACCCTTGATCCTAGAAAAACATATCAAGGACGTGCAATTTGTTCTGAACACCAACGATTACAACTTTGCGATCAAAAGCCGCAGCCGCTTGAGCAACCAGGCCTGGACGCTACATGCGGTTGGACGTCTGATAAACGCGGCTTCCGACTACGTAAAGCCCCGCGTGGATATCGGACAGATCAAAGAACGCACTGGCTACATAGTTCATGGCAAAACAGTCTACGACAGTGCGAATAGCTTAGGAATCAGTTACGGCGACATCTTCCAGGGCCTGGCGTCCGTGTGGGTCGGTGAGGAAACGCTATTGGGATCTGTCGACATACCCAAGCAGATCATTGCTACCAATGGAGAGTTCATTATACATCCGGCGCTACTAGACTCAGTATTTCACACTTTATTTCCGGCCTTCAGCGTCCGCCGAAAGCATTCCGCGGAAACGACCTCACTGTACTTGCCGGTTGCGATAGGCGATCTCCGATTTCATGGGCGAGGTAATAGCGCTGCGTACAGTTTGTGCAAAATAAATTCCTACGGCCGCCGCTCGATTAACGCTTCGTTCATCCTTTTGGATGACACCGGTGATCCGCTGGTTGAACTCAAGGATTGCGTGTTTCGAAATCTCGTACGCAAACAACGTAAGCAAGGGCCGCAATATTACCGATTCTCCCAAGTCGCCCGGGAACAGCTCGATCCTTCCAACCCGCCACTACCACTGCCGAAAC
>CAZBOQ010000155.1:0-8572 GCA_964493555.1 uncultured Gammaproteobacteria bacterium
AGAGTGGTCCATCTGAAGCACGCTGAGCAACATATTCGCCATCACTAGACCGATTCACTGCACGTGGAACCAGACGCCGGTGACGGCCGTCACCCAATGATCGGTCTGGTTGACCAGAGTCGTAGCCAGCTCGCTCACACAGACTGTTCAAGCCAAGCAGGTCAACGCGATGAAAAATTTTGCCGCGGGATCGAAGGATTTCGGTTGCGAAAAATACACACATACTCAATATCCTGAGGGAAATAAAGACTACTACCTTTTAACGATTTCCCTCCAACGTGTTAAAAAAGCACACCGGTGTGATAGGGTCCAATGATGCAATGGCATGCACATGTGACAGTGGCGGCGCTTGCTGAGCGTAACGGTAGCTTCCTGCTGGTAGAAGAAATGCAAAATGGTAAGACCGTCCTGAACCAACCGGCCGGACACCTAGAACGGGACGAGACCCTACTGGACGCAACCATTCGGGAAACTCGTGAAGAAACGGCCTACTCCTTCACACCGGAATTCATCGTCGGCATTTACGTCTACCAAAGTCCAGACAATGGGGTGACTTATCTACGGGTTTGCTTCGGCGGCTGCTGTGGAGCACTCGACCCCGACCAGCCACTTGATGCGGAGATAAACCGCGTCTTGTGGTTGGATCGTGATGCTTTGCTTGCCCGCGTCGACCAACACCGTAGTCCTTTAGTTATGCAATGCGTCAATGATTTTCTCGCCGGCCAGCGATACCCTATGGGGTTGCTGCAGCATTCAATCTGAATCAAAGAATCATGAGCATTACTCGCGAGCAAACCCAATCGACGAAGCGTGTTGTAGTCGCGCTTTCCGGCGGGGTGGACTCATCGGTGGCAGCTTTGCTCTTAAAACAAGAAGGTTACAACGTCGAATGCCTGTATATGAAAAACTGGGAGGAAGATGATACGGACGGTTACTGCGCGGACGAAGCTGAGGTTGAAGACGCTATGCGTGTCTCTGACACACTGGGCGTGCCACTGAATACCGTCAACCTATCTACTACCTATTGGGACAAAGTGTTCAGCGTTTTTCTCGACGAATATGCGGCAGGACGAACCCCCAATCCCGACATTCTATGCAACCAAGAGGTTAAGTTCAGAGCATTCGCCGATCATATCACCCAAGGCACACCGGCTGCCCCCGTCGCTCCTCTCATCGCCACAGGCCACTACGCACAATTGACCCTGCGCGACGACCGCTACCTGCTCCGCAAAGGACGCGATTCCAACAAGGATCAGAGTTACTTTCTACTTACCTTGGATCAAGGTCAACTAGCTCGCACCCTATTCCCTCTCGGTGATCTCCACAAATCCGATGTCCGGCACCGTGCGAACGAGGCAGGCCTACCAACTCACGACAAGAAAGACAGTACCGGCATCTGTTTCGTTGGTGAACGACCGTTCCGCAGTTTCCTACAGCGCTATCTCCCCTCCCAACCCGGTGAGATCCAGGATCTGAAAGGCAGAATCCTAGGCACCCACAGCGGCGTGTTCTATTACACCTTGGGACAGCGCCAAGGTTTAGGTATCGGGGGTCGCAAAGATGCCAGCGATCTGCCTTGGTATGTGGTCGATAAAAACATCGAAACGAATATATTAACGGTGGTCCAAGGCCAGCATAACCCAGCACTATTGAGCTCCCGCGTCGATGCTGTCAAAGTACATTGGATCAGCGGGGTCGCGCCGACACCACCGTACCAGTGCATGGCCAAGACACGCTATCGACAGGCGGATCAGCCTTGCACCATCACATCGCTCACCGCAACCGACTGCACCGTCGACTTCGACCAGCCGCAACGGGCAGTTACCCCGGGCCAATCGATGGTTTTTTATCACGGTGACGTATGCTTAGGAGGCGGAATTATCGACCGCACCAGCTAAGGCGCTATTGGTACAAGATTGACGCCGTTTCGCCGATAATAAACATATTCCACTCAAAAACAGACGGCCACTAAACGTATGAAAAACAGTTTCGATAGCCGCTCCACCCTGACGGTGGGCGATGCCCGGTACGAGTATTTCGACATCACCAAACTGAATACTACGGACCTACCCTTCTCACTGAAGATCCTGCTCGAGAATCTATTGCGCCTCGAAGACGGAGTGGATATCACACCCGACGACATCGAAGCATTTACGAAATGGGAACCTAAAGCCACCCCGAGCCAGGAGATAGCATTCACGCCGGCGCGCGTACTGATGCAAGACTTCACGGGCGTTCCAGCGGTCGTAGATCTGGCGGCAATGCGCGATGCGATGAAGAAGCTCGGTGGCGACCCAACCAAGATCAACCCTCTGTCACCTGCAGAATTGGTGATCGACCATTCCGTGCAGGTAGACGTATTCGGTCGGCACGACGCGCTCAAACAGAACGGCTTGATCGAATTTCAGCGCAACAGGGAGCGTTATGGTTTCTTAAGGTGGGGACAACAAGCATTCTCCAACTTCCAGGTTGTGCCACCGGACACCGGCATCGTTCACCAGGTTAACCTCGAGTATCTCGCACGGGTCGTATTCGACCGGGAAGTGAACGGCGTTCGGACGGCTTATCCCGATACTCTAGTCGGCACCGATTCCCACACCACCATGATCAACGCTCTCGGTGTCCTCGGTTGGGGGGTAGGCGGAATCGAGGCGGAAGCAGCGATGCTCGGCCAAGCAGTCACCATGCTCATTCCCCAGGTCGTTGGATTTCAACTGGACGGGACGCTGCCCGAAGGCGCGACAGCTACCGATCTGGTGCTAGTGGTGGTGGAAATGCTGCGCGAGAAAGGTGTTGTTGGTAAGTTCGTCGAGTTCTTCGGCGATGGTCTCGATCAACTGACCCTCGCCGATCGCGCGACGATAGCCAATATGGCGCCCGAGTACGGTGCGACCTGCGGGATATTTCCGATCGACGTCGAAACCATTAACTATTTGCGTCTTTCCGGCCGCGCTCCAGAGAATATCGCCCTGGTTGAAGCCTATAGCAAAGCGCAAGGGATCTGGCGAGAGCGCGACGGCGCGGTCGCCAACTACAGCGACCTTTTGCAACTGGACATCGGTAATGTGGAGCCGGCCATCGCAGGGCCAAAGCGCCCGCAGGACCGAATACCGCTCCACAGTGCCCCACAGGTTTTTGAACGCGAACTCGCGGCGATGACCAACACACGCAAAAATTCCAGTATGAGCACGGTAAACCACGACGGAACGAGCTTCCAACTGGACGATGGCGCAGTGGTCATCGCTGCCATCACTTCTTGCACTAACACCTCTAACCCTTCGGTAATGATCGGCGCAGGATTGCTCGCAAAAAAAGCCAACGAGCGCGGCTTGAGGGTAAAACCATGGGTAAAGACTTCCCTGGCACCAGGATCTCTAGTTGTCACAGAATATTTGCAAAAGGCCGACCTCACACCGCATCTGCAAGCGCTCGGTTTCCATACCGTGGGTTACGGGTGCACGACTTGCATCGGGAATTCTGGACCGCTACCCGCCCATATCAGTGACGCAATCGGCGCGAACGACCTAGTCGCATGTTCGGTCCTCTCGGGTAACCGGAACTTCGAAGGGCGCGTGCATCAGGAAGTGCGTATGAACTTTCTAGCTTCACCCCCGTTGGTAGTTGCCTACGCCCTGGCCGGTAACATGTCCTTCGATCTGCACAATGATGCGCTAGGTACCGACACGGAGGGAAACCCAGTCTACTTGAAAGACCTCTGGCCGAGTCAGGTCGAGATAAACGAGACGATAGGGCAGTGCCTGAATTCAGCAATGTTTCGCACGAGTTATGAAAACGTCTACGCTGGCGATTCGCAGTGGGCCAACATGAAGGTTCCCGCTGCCAATCAATTCGAATGGGAAGCGTCATCTACCTATGTAAGAAACCCGCCGTATTTCGACGGCATAACCAACACTCCGGATGGGATCACCGAGATAAAGGGCGCCCGGGTGCTAGCACTGCTCGGCGACAGTATCACCACCGATCATATTTCGCCTGCGGGCTCGATAAAGGCCGACAGTCCTGCCGGTGAATACCTCATTAAACACGGCGTGGAACCGAGCGATTTTAATTCTTACGGCTCCCGGCGTGGCAACCATGAAGTAATGATGCGCGGCACCTTCGCCAACATCCGCTTGCGCAACCTGCTTGCGCCCGGTACCGAAGGCGGCTGGACACGCCACATCCCATCCGGAGAGCAGATGAGCATCTACGATGCGGCAATGCGTTATAAAGCGGACGACGTACCTCTAATCGTCATTGGCGGTAAAGAATACGGCACCGGTTCATCACGCGATTGGGCGGCAAAGGGTACGCGGCTCTTAGGTGCGCGTGCGGTAATCACCGAGAGCTTCGAGCGTATTCACCGCTCTAACCTAATCGGCATGGGCGTCTTACCGCTAACCTTCAAAGAAGGCCAAAATGCCACGAGCCTCGGATTAACTGGCAAAGAACTATTCGAAATCGTCGGCCTAACCTTAGGCGCGCGTGAAGTCACCGTGCTCGCAACCGATAGCGTCCATGAGGCTCGCTTCGACGTCACCGTAAGAGTCGATACCCCCAAGGAATGGGACTATTACCAAAACGGTGGGATCCTGCATTACGTACTACGTCAGCTGGCGGCCTAACCGACACCTGAACGAGGTATATCTTGCCCAAAGGATAGATGTCCGTATACCAAGGGACTGAGTAGCCATCAGGCACCCCTGCCCTGCTCCGATAACGCGGATGAAACCCCAACCCTTACGATTTTATTCCACCGTCGATGAGAGTCACAGGGTCCAGCAGGCGCTGTAGTTCGTCCGGTGATAGGTCGGTCAGTTCAGCAGCGACCTCCTTGACAGAACGTCCTTCAGCATAAGCCTGCTTGGCGATTTTAGCGCCGAGTTCATATCCAGTTACGGCATTCAGCGCGGTAACCAGGATGGGATTGCGTTCCAACGCTTTATTGAGATTATCCTCGTTGACCTTAAACCCAGCGATTGCGTTTTTCGCGAGTAAAGGTACGACGTTCGAAATTATTTCCATACTTTGGATCAGATTGTAGGCGATGACGGGCAACATCACGTTCAGTTGGAAGTTACCCGCTTGCCCACCTATCGTAATGGTCGTGTCGTTGCCGATGACTTGGGCGCAAACCATGCAAACCGCTTCCGGTATCACTGGATTGACTTTCCCCGGCATGATGCTGCTGCCCGGTTGCAAAGCCGGCAACTCGATTTCCGCAATTCCCGCAAGCGGTCCACTATTCATCCAACGTAAATCATTGGAAATCTTGATAAGACTGACAGCCACCGTCTTCAACTGTCCACTCATCTCAACGGCCGCGTCCTGCGTGCTTAAGCCCTCGAAAAGATTCTCTTTTGGCCTGAAAGGTAAGGAGGTCGCCTTCGCCAACTCAGCTACAAACCGCTCGGCGAACTCCTGATGTGCGTTGATGCCAGAGCCTACCGCCGTACCCCCCTGCGGCAATCCATATAGACGCTGCAATGCGCTCTCGATCCTGGCGTGGCCGTGTCTGATCTGACTTTCCCACCCACTCAATTCCTGCCCCATGGATACGGGCATCGCATCCATCAAGTGTGTGCGGCCCGTTTTGATTGTTGTCGCCAACTCTGCACCTTTCTTTGCGATAGTGGCGGCAAGTTCTTCCAGCGCAGGTAGTAGCCGCTCGCTCGCAAGTAAACATCCACTTAGTTGTATTGCGGTAGGGATCACATCGTTGCTGCTCTGCCCCATGTTGACATGATCATTGGGATGCACGTCGAGACCAAGTTTCTCACTCGCGATGTGGGCTATCACTTCGTTGGCATTCATGTTCGAACTGGTTCCCGAACCGGTCTGGAAGACATCAACCGGAAACTCATTGTCGTGCTGACCAACCGCAACCTCCTCAGCAGCTGCTGCGATAGCTTGCGCCATGTCGTCCGGTAACAACGCCAAAGAAGCGTTGGCCTTCGCCGCGGTTGCCTTGATCAAACCAAGAGCTCGGACAAAAGCCCTCGGCATGGTAAGACCACTAATCGGAAAATTGTCGATTGCGCGCTGCGTTTGCGCGGCGAATAAGGCATTCTCCGGGACCCTCACCTCGCCCATACTGTCCGTTTCGATGCGAAAACTGCGTGCCATTTGTATTCTCCGTAAACAGATCGGTAGAGACAGTATACGGAAATGGTGAATGGGGAAGAAAGAGGAGATCCGCCATTTTCAGCAGCTTACATCAACGCGACTGTCGAGCTTTCAGCAATTGCCTTAGTTGAACTTCTATGAAAACCTGACCTGCGGTCGCTGCACGGGTCACCGCTAGACTAATACTCCCGGCAGACGTATGCCCAAAGATAATGTCTGTGACCTCCGAGACTCCACACGAAAGTCTTCGTCGGCTTGGTTAGCGGCGTAAGCACAGCACTACCTCGACATCTCGACCATTAGAAGTGACGATACCCCCCGTCAGCCGCTTCGATCCTTTTACCATTTGGGTAACGAATGCCGTTCCCTTCTATCAGCACGCCAATACGGGCTATCGGACAAGCGCATTTAAGTGCAATCGCGGTTACGTGTTGGCGCTGTCCCACAGGAGCGCTGAAACACAGTTCATAGTCGTCGCCGCCAGCTAATGCCGCGGCCAGCGATTCGCGCTCGGACAGAACCGCACTAAGCGCGGCTGAACGCGGTAAAGCCTCGGGTATAAGTTCCATCCCGACACCGGAGGACTCGAGCAAATGTTTAAGATCCGCGCCCAGACCATCGGACACATCGATGGCGCATGATGCAATGCCAGTCAACAAACACCCTACCGCTACGCGTGCACAGGGACGATTGAGCCGCTTCCGCAAAAACTCGTCATGCATCTTCGAAGGCGTAATGCGACCGCCAATCACCTCCAGGGCAAGACGAGCATCGCCCAGCGTCCCAGTTACGTAAACATCATCGCCAACTTTACCGCCGCCGCGGGTCACCGCGCTACCAGATGCAACGGTACCGATCAGTTGTACGGTAATACTCAACGAGCCGCGAGTCAGATCCCCACCCACCAAGGCAACGTCGTGTCGCGTTGCAAGTTCGAAAAACCCGTTGGCAAATTCTGCCAACCAGGGCTCCGAAGCTTGCGGTACAGTAAGAGCAAGCGTCGCCCATGCAGGTCGGGCTCCCATAGCAGCGATATCGCTCAGGTTCACCGCAAGGCTTTTAAAACCGATGTCTCGAGCCGAAGTCGAATTTGGGAAATGAACACCATTAACCAGCGTGTCGGTCGCGACTACCAGCTCTGCCCCGACGGGTGGCCGCAGGCACGCCGCATCGTCACCCACACCAAGTGCAACATCAGCGCGAGCATCATCCCTCTGAAAAAACCGTTTGATGATTTCGAATTCGGACAAAGCCACGGCGTCACCTTTCAGCCGACAATAAGCGTCACTTAGCGTTAGCCGCTAAGTCGTCGCAGCTACTTCTTCCGGTCGAAGCCGCTTGGCGAGTTTATCCAACGTGCCATTGACGTATCGATAGCCCTGCTCAGCACCGAACATCTTTACTAGTTCCACTGCTTCGTTGACTGCGACACGCCAAGGAACATCGGGCTGGTAGTGTAGTTCAAAGGCACCGAGCAATAGGACCGTGCGTTCGACCGGATTGACCTTATCCAGCGGGCGATCTAACACAGTAGCAAGATCTTCACTAAGGATGCTAATGTGTCTAGGAACGCCTTTTATTAACAACTCAAAGTATTCCATATCCACTTTAATCAGTTCGCGATCGGCGACGAACTCCTTGAGAATGTCACTAGGATCCTGCTCGGCGAGCTGCCATTGATATAAAGCCTGGACGGCACATCGTCGCGCACGTACGCGTGCTCTAGCTAAGGTAGCATCCATGGTCTTACCTTTGTATCACATTCTGTTCTAGACAACCGTCGCAATTACCCGGAGATCGGGTCCGACGCGTCGTACGTCGCGGTACGCAAGCACGACTGCATCCCCGAGACGTTCGAGACCGGCGATACTTGCCAGACCCGGCGCTTCGTCACCCAATAAGCTAGGCGCGAGGTACAATACTAACTCATCGACCAGTCGTTGCTTGAGCAGTGCGCCGGCAAGCACACTGCCGGATTCAACTAGTACATCATTAACCTGCCGTGTGGCCAGAGTATGTAAAAGCGCTGCAAGGGGTACTCTTCCTAGCTTAGCCGCGAACGTAAGCACCTCTACATCTTCAATACCCTGCAGAGATGGAGCGCTAGCGATCGTAGTCGCCACTAGCGTCTTTCCATCTTGCTTAAACATTTTGGCACCCTCTGGAGTCCGCAAGCTTGAATCCACAACAACGCGCAGCGGTTGTCCCGCTGGTCCCAGA
Organism: uncultured Gammaproteobacteria bacterium; assembly: GCA_964493555.1. Classification (GTDB taxonomy): domain Bacteria; phylum Pseudomonadota; class Gammaproteobacteria; order JADZEE01; family JADZEE01; genus CAZBOQ01. Next base: position 8,347 of record CAZBOQ010000155.1, read on the forward strand.
AGTGATTTTTCGCGTACCGTCAACCGCGGATCGTCAGCCAGTACGGTACCGATACCGGTCAGGATCGCGCCACTCATGGCGCGCCACCGTTGCACGTCCTGTCGAGCCGCCACGCTGGTGCTCCATTTACTCTCACCGTGCTGCGCTGCGGTGCGTCCATCGAGACTGGCGGCCAGCTTTAACCTTACGAAAGGGCGGCTTTGTTGCATGCGTTGGATGAACCCGC
>CAZBOQ010000156.1:0-9473 GCA_964493555.1 uncultured Gammaproteobacteria bacterium
CAAACGTTAGAGGATCGCATCGGTGGTAACAATACCTTTGGCGGACTGTTCTTTGGGCCAGTATTGAACGGGGGTCTCAATCTCTTTACGGGTGAGTTCGGCCCTGGCGTTGGTGGTGATACCTTCTTGGAAGGAACAACGGATGTCGATCTGGAAACACAATCATATTCAATTTTTGGCCAGCTTGACTACGATCTTACCGATAAGTTGACGGCAAATATTGGCATTCGTTTTATTATCGAGGAGAAAGATTATTCCTACACCAACAGAATTTACCGGAATGTGCGAAACGGCCGCACCGACGGCGCGGCTTTTGGTGGAGGCGAACCATTGGCGTTGATCTTTACACCTGGCGTACCGCTGGAATTTTTACCACCGTTTTCTGGTTCGAGCTCTGATTTTTTATGGTCTGGCAAGATACAACTTAACTACGCACCGACAGATGATTTGCTGCTTTATATCGGCGGCAACCGGGGTGTTAAAGCGGGTAACTTCAATGCGCCGTTGCTGACACCGTTGGCGGCGAACGAATACAACTACGACGAAGAGGTGTTGGTGACGGCCGAAGCTGGATTCAAAGCCACAATTTTCGACGGAAAAGCACGGCTCAACGGCTCGGCTTTCTACTACGATTACAGCGACTATCAGGGATTTCAGTTTGTTGGTACCTCAGGGGCGGTGTTCAATGCAGACGCCGAGTACTACGGCGGCGAACTCGAGTTGATGGCCACGCCCACTGATAACGTAGACTTGTGGCTGGGCGTTAGTGCCATCGATTCAACGATCTTCGATCTGCAGGTGGCACCCGCTACGTTACGCGACGTTGAACCAACATATACACCAGGCTTCCAGTTCACTGCGGTTGGCCGCTATACTTGGCCGAATGCGTTGATGGGGGGTTCGATTACCCTACAAGTCGACGGTACCTATGCTGACGACGCGTTTGCCAACATTAACAACTTCGATGCGCACCGCATGCCGTCATCCTGGGTGGGCAACTCTAACGTCCGCTGGACCAGTGCCGACGGCCACTGGGAGATCGGTGGATTCGTGAAAAATTTCTCTGACTCGCGCGTCATCAACAGTATTTTTGACCTCGCTGCGGTAGACGGTGCAGACGAAACATCGTTTGAAAAGCCACGTTGGTGGGGAGCAAACGTTCGCTACAATTTCTAAACAATATTAGTGTCTTTAGCGAAGCCGGGGTTGAAAACAGCCCCGGCTTTTTTTTGAGTCCAACTTCCTTTCTTTACCCTCCACCCAGGAAAAAGACCGGACACCGCGAACGCTAATCTCGATAAAGACTCAGGAGCCGCGCTTGCCCGGGCGGGCGACCGGTTCGAAGCCAGGACGGTAGGTCTTGTCATCAAGAAACTCCTGCATACCACGATGCCGAGTTTCGAGTTCGTCGTTGAACTGTAATGCATCCAATTTTGCCGACAGATAATCGTACGCGCGCTCTGTATCCATGTGGCCTACCGCACGGACCGCCTGCTTGGTATGGGCAAGTACTGCGGGACTTTTCTGCATTAACTCCCGGGCAACTGATTCGGTTTCCTCGTGAAGCTGCGCGAGCGGTACGGCAATCGTCGCAAGTCCGATCTCAACCGCTTTCGTTCCATCGAAGGTGCGACCAGTCATTGCATAGAACAACGCGTTGCGATAGCTCATCACCTCGCGAATAACTTTCGATACCAAACCGCCGGGGAGTATTCCCCAGTTAATCTCCGACAGACCGAAAGTAGCCTCCTCGGCGGTGATCACAATGTCGCACGCACTTAACGGGATCCAGGCGCCTCCGAAGCAATGGCCGTTAACCATCGCGATGGTACTCTTTCGACTCCATGACAGAAGTTCCCATCCCCAATGACGATCGGCGTGCGTCACGCGAAAGCGCGCATCCGGATCATTGTCGGTCTCGCGAAAATACTCTTTGAGGTCCATGCCTGCGCTCCAGGAATCTCCGGCGCCGGTCAGCACGATAACTTCGATTTCTTCGTCCGTTTCGAGATTCGTCAGTACATGCTCCATATCGAAGTGGAGTTGGGGGTTCATCGCGTTCTTTTTCTTCGGACGATTAAACGTCACCCAGGCAATGCCGTCACGCTTTTCGACAAGTACCGTGTCGTACTTCGGTTTCAGTGCCATTGTCAGCCCCTCACAGCATTTTTCGTTGGAACACAAGTCACTAAGAGCTTAGCATTGAACTAACGATTTTGGGGGAGTCGCCGACATACGCTACTTAAGAGAGCCACTATGCGCAATTTATTAGCCATCCTCGTCGCCGTCGCTCTAGTAACTGCTTCGGTTACTGGCACTGCGGAGACTAATGTACCCTCTAAAGCGATCGATATTGTTACATTGATCCCGGCAACGAGTGTCCTCGGCCGAGCGCCGCATGACTTCGCCGAAGAGGTCACAAAGCTTACCGATAGCTCGCTCACCGTTAAGGTAAAACATCTTGAGGAAGTGGGCTCATCACTGATCGAGATCTTCGACCAAGTTGATTCCGGTGCGCAGAAAATGTTCGCCGCCCCGCCCACGGCTTTCTGGATCAAGGGTCAACCACAACCATTCGGCATTTTGCTAGTATCTGGAATTCCGTTCGGATTCAGCGCTGATGAATTTCTCGCTTGGTATTATGAAGCTGGCGGGGAGGATCTCGTTCAGGGGATCTTCGACCGCCAGAGCGAACATGCAAATGTAATGGTGCTGCCACTGGCTGTTACCTCTACGGAGCCACCAGGCTTTTTCATCGATGCGATCCCCGATGATCCCGACGCATTCAACGCCTCCGGAATAACGTATCGAATAAACTTTCTCGGTAGCATGGCGATGCGTGCGGCTTTTCCAAACCTCAACATGGTCACGACCCCTGCGGGAGTAGTCCCGGTTGATGATCTTTGCACCGGAAAGATCCACGGGGCCGAACTCGGGACACTTTCACATTACCAGCACTTCTTCTTCGACAATTTCAGCCACGCTAACGGCGATAACATTGTTGAATGCGGATTCAAACACCTTTACCTCTCTAGCTGGCAACAGTTGATGCTCGCCAGTTGGCTAGCCATTGACAGAGAGTTCTTCGAGCTCTTAAGACCTCACGAACAGCAGGCCATCCTCTCCGCCTCCCAATCTCATATCACCCGCTCATTCGCCGCCGACATCGCCGGGGGCGCTCAAGCACTCAGCAGACTGGTCAATGCTGGGGCTACCATTCATGCGAGCCTTCCACCTAAAATTCTGGCGCGGCTTAGAGAAAAGACCGCTGAGATTATCGATCGGGAGGCGGCGCGCGATCCTAACTTTGCGCAAATCATAGGGAGCATGAAAAAATTTGCTAAAACCAATCAAGCGGCACTTATTCATGAAGGAATTCCGCAAAACCAGCGGTTCAACCTCTTTCCGGGATGGGAAGCCGACCTTCTTTCCGATTAGAAGTAGTGGAGCACAAGGTCTTAGCACGACGATAAGGGGCATGCTTTTTACGTCGGCGCTTGTCGTGCTCATCGGCAGTTGTGGCATTTTACCAGGCCGCAACACTGGCTGGGACGAGGCAATACCGCCTCAGCACACGTTTGAGCAACTCTACGCAGGCGACACATTAAATCAGGCTCTACAAAGCGAGCGCGAATATCTCACCTGGGTTGTCCGTTTCTACAAGGGGTGGAACATCTTTCCACTGGGCTGGGACTCCATTCAGGACTCTGTCCTGGCAACCATCGACGAACCTCAGCGCAGGAAGTCTGAAACAAAGTTAGAATATCTCGGCCAGTTAATTGCGGATGGCTGGGCGAAGCACAACAGCATCCGCCACATTGATACTAAGATGCTATCGATCTGGGGAGGCGTCATCGAAGCAGCGACAGAACAAAAAAAAACGCCAGAGACGATCGAGCAAATCACCCGGGATGTTTTGGATTTAATTTCCGAAACGCTAGCTCCAACTGAGATCCGAAGTGAACGCTACCGTGAGCTACTCGAATTGAAGATTGAAAGCGATAAACCTCTGCTTTAATGCTTGTCTTTCCCACCATCACAGTTGATCGTTTGTCCTGAGACCATATCGCTACCTTCATCAACGAGATACAACAGCGTGCTGTTCAAATCCTCAGCCTGCATACGGCGTTTCACAACCTGCTCATTTGCAATTTTATCAAAAACTTCGTTGGATAGATTCTTCACCGCATGAGCAGTGGAAATAAGACCAGGCGTGATGGCGTTGACGGTTATACCCTCCGTGCCCAGCTCACCCGCGAGTGAACGCACGAACCCAATGAGGCCCGCTTTAGTTGTGACGTAAGGCGTCTGGTTAGGATTCCCGTTCCAAATCGTGCCAGAAGAGATCGCGATGACCCGACCCCATCCCGCTTTACGCATGTGTGGCAATGCCACCTGCACTGTGCAGAAAACACCATCTAGATTCAGCCGCATTAGATTTCGCCAGTCTCGAAGCGTCACCTCTTCGAGGGGCGCAGCCGGATAATCGCCCGCGTTCGCGACGACAATGTCGAGCCCACCCAACGAGCCGACGGCAGAATCAACACCATCGCGCATTGCAGCTAAATCCGATACGTCGGCAGCAACACTAACGAACCGAGCGCCCGCAGCTACAACCAATTCCGCGGTCTTACTCATATCGGCAATATCAACCCCGATGACACCAATCCCCTTATCGGCAAGGGCGACTGAAAACGTTTGCCCTAGTCCAACCGCAGCACCGGTCACCAGGGCTACATGAGGATCGCCCTTTGCCAACCGTTACTCCTCGAACGCAGGTTTGACGATAGCTAGGGCTCGCCAGTCATCGCCATAAAGCCGCCGGAACATCTCGGGTCTGTCCACCGAACCCTTAGCAACACCACCCTGCCACAGGTCATACTCCTCATCCGAATAAGCGGCGAAAAATTCCTTCAGCCTTTGCTCTAAGCGCTCTACAACCTCCGCGTACACTTGGTCAGCGTGTACATTATGATTCTGACCCGGGTCTTTAAGCGTATCGTACAACTCCGGCTTGCCGGTCGTTCGCAATCGCTGGCAATAGGCGTAACGATCGGTACGGACACACCGGGTTTCCTCTTGTTCAAAGAAAACTGCATCGTTCCAGTTAACGACCTCGCCGCGCAGCAGTGGGGTAAAACTGCGGCCGGGGCTATTATCAAATTCGACGTCGGTAACACTTAGGTAATCAAGAATGGTTACCGGGATATCATATTGACCGATGAGTTCGCTGCTGACCTGGCCAGCCTTGATCTGCTCAGGATGACGGACAATCAAAGGTACATTCATTGCCGTCTCGAACATACTCGCAGGTTTGGTGACGATCGTATGTTGCCAAAGTCCATGTTGCCCGTAGAAGTTGCCTTGGTCGGCAGAGAATATAACCACGGTGTTCTCCGCAAGCCCATTTTTCTCCAACGCCGCCAACACTTTGCCCACGCCTTCATCGACTAGCGTATTTTGCGAAGCGACGTTGGCCATGGTCGCTGGGTCATTGTGCATAGCGATTAGCTGGCTTAACTTCTCAACAAAAAACGGACTGGTAGCTGGATCGAGCAATTGTTCGACGACATTCGGGTGAACTGCCACCCGCGGAAATGACTCGAAATCCGTGCCTACGTAGTCGGGATAAAAACGATTCCGCGCTGGACCGAGGTTAGTTGGCGGATTGGTGTACGGGCCATCGTAATTCAACTGCAAGTAGAAAGGGCGTTTGCCTTCATAGGAATTAATGTAATCAACCGCCTTTTCTGTGAAAAAATCAACGATGTGCCGATCTTTCACCGGATAGGTTAGATCATTATCAATGATGTTGTTGTTCCAGAAATCGACCGTGTGACCGTCGGTGAACGTTACCCAATATTCATACCCAAGCGATGCCTTCCAAGGCTGACCAAGGTGCCACTTTCCAATCATAGCCGTCTGGTAGCCGCGATTCCTAAGTGTCAGCGGCAAGGTGCGGAACTCGGCCACAGCCGACCAGTTGCGCGGCCAGTCATTGAGCATGGCATCGTCAAGCCAACTGTGGATGCCATGTTGGGACGGCATCAGTCCAGTCATCAGCGTTGCCCGGGTCGGAGAGCACATGCCGTTCACGGCATATGCTCTCTCAAACCTGATACCGTCATGCGCCAGCTGATCAATATTAGGTGTGCGAATATAGGGATTATTGTAGCTCCCGATCAAGGATGCCGCTTGGTTATCCGTCAGAATGAACAGAACGTTCACCGGCGGCTCCGTAGCAACTGAGCCATGAGCACACAACATCAAAACAAACAGTATGAGAAACATCTGCTTCATAGAACTTATGCAAGCTGAAACGATCGTCATTGTGGGGTTATCGGCGTCAGAGGGCCTAGGGCATTTTCGATCACTGCCGCAGCCTGCATGCAACGGGCCTCGGCAAACGGCGCACCGATAAGTTGCACAGCCTGGGGCAACCCTTCAGCGATCCCGGTCGGGACCACTGATACGGGCAACCCGAGGAGATTAACCGCCACCACCAGTCGCATGCTGTCCAACAGCCGCTGCGAGCGTTCAGTGCTTAACACATCGTCACCCACGGCAAACGGCCGTTCGGTTGCGACCGGTCCCAGGATGAGTGGATAACGCTCAAGAAAGGCGAGCCAATCGCGGAACAGTCTCTGTCGCTCAGCGTAGGTTCTGATCAACTCGTCTTTGTCGGCAACCGGGATAAAAGGATCGCACAATTCCAGCGATCGTACTGCGTTAGGCGTACCAAACTCCCGGATCGTCTCGAGCAGCATCGAGCGTGACTCGTTCCACAGCAGGCATTGCCACATCCTCATTGCTTCAGCGACGTCTGGTGGTTCCACTTCCTCAATCTCATATCCGGCGTCGGCCAAAACATGGGCGGCTTTCTTAACACCGGCCGCAACCTGCGGGGCGACTCCCATGCCCCCCGGATTCACGGTAAGCGCGATCGGGTGGCGGGCTGGCTTGCGTGCATGTTCAATCGGTGCGGGTACCCACCAGGGATCGCGCGGATCGGCGTTACTCACCGCTGCCAACACGAGTTCCAGATCCGCCACACTGCGGGCCATTGGTCCTTCGACGTACATAAGCTGGAAACAAAGTGGGAACTCACCCGGCATGGTTGCACTGGCACGTGCTACCCGACCATGACTCGGACGCAACGATACGACACCGCAATACTGGGCGGGAACACGCAGAGACCCGCCGAGATCATTGCCTAATGCCAGCGGCACCATTCCCGTCGCAAGCGCTACCGCAGCGCCTCCGCTAGAACCGCCAGGGGTTCGCTCATGCGACCAAGGATTTAGGGTTGTTCCGCGAAGACTACTTTCAGTGTGCCAGCGTAAAGCAAAATCGGGCATGTTTGTCGCGGCAATCGGGATAGCACCAGCGGCTTTCAGTTGCTCGACGATCGGCGCGTCACGTGGTGGGACCGACTCTGCAAATGCGGGCACGCCGTCCGTCGTCGGCCAACCTTGCACATCGATATTTTCTTTAATGCCGAAAGGGACTCCGTGTAACGGGCCCAGCACCTCGCCGGCAGCCTGGCGTTCATCCGCAGCACTGGCAGCCGCGAGCGCTTCTTCGCCGTAAATGACAGTTACTGCAGTTAATTTTGTATTGACGGCTTCGATCCGCCCAATGCAGGCTGCCGCAGCGTCCCGCGCACTCACTCGACCGTCCCGTATGACTTTGGCGAGCGTAGCGGCATTCAGTTCCCAGAGTTCACTCATGTCACGTCTTTGCCAGCGGCTTATAATCGGCCGTTATTCCCTGTTAGGTGTCTACAAGATCTCCGACGCAGAAGTGTGCCATGTGTTTTTCTGCCAACCTGCTGTGGAATTCGCCAAATTCCGCTGTCGCATCCTTACCAGCGTACAGCCTGGCGACGAACGGGCCGCCGGGGTGGTGATCTTTCCACTCGCTGAAGTCGTAGACCTTATCGCGGATGATGATCCAGCAATCATCAAAACGATCGTGACGCGCGACCTCTTCCTTCGTAACCTTGAGATCTCCCTTGAGGGACACGGGTGGTATCCACAAGTTACGCGCCACCTCCCCCCTTACTTGCATTGCCGCTTCTCGGGCGCGGAAATCCCACGGACCGAGTTTCTTAAGCGGCAATTTGTCACCTATGACCCGTGCATCGAAAGCATATATCCACGAATCGTCGGCACCGGCGCGCGTGTCATGGTTGAACAACGGATAGTCTCGCTCGTTCAACGCCTGCAAGATTTGCCTGCGCTCCGGTGAGTCCTCCGGCTCGATGTGTTTAAACAGAAATTTCGATGCAAACTGAAATCGGGTAGCGCGGTAGTGGCGTACCCGTTCGTAGTGGAGCAAAGCACTGTAGACATCGTTACCGTGAAGTTCAAAGCACTTGCCTAATGCGGCTGCGTCCTCAAAAGCCTGGCTGGCACCCTGACCCATAGTCGGTAACATCGGATGTGCAGCATCCCCCAACAGACAGACGCGTCCATTCTGCCACTGCTCAAATGCATCACGGTCGTACAATCCCCATTTCGTGGGATTTTCCACTGCACTGACCAGTGCCAGGATGTCCTCCTTGCGATCGTCTCCATCGAATGCCTCGCTCATGCTCGCATGCATTTCGCTGCGGTCGGCAGCAAACCAATCGCCTTCGTCCGCTTCAAACTCTGCCGCATTCGGCTCGTAGTAGGCAAGCCAGACATTGAGCAATTCACCGCCACGCACCCAATAGGTTAACGCCCAGGCACGTTCATTCTTGCGCGCGTCCATACTGAAAGAATCTATCGGATTGTAGTCCAATGGACTGCCGTCAAACTTCTTAAGCGCCGCCACCGCCCCGCGTGGGATCAACCCACGGTAACACGTCACCTCCGTCCAACGTGGCGGTGGTGTATCGGGCGATTGCACTTGTAGAACCGTCGAATTAATACCGTCCGCGCCCACCAGTAAATCACCGTCAGCGGTACTGCCATCTTCGAAGGTCGCAATCACAACCTCCCCGTCCTGATGAAGGCCTTGCAACCGCTTACCCATGTGTACTTCTATTGGACAGCGCTCCTTCGAATCCGGCGCGAAATTATCTACCCGCTTATGGAGGCACATCAAAAGGTCCAACCGGTGCATATGGTGGAAACCGGCGCCATCTGCGGCGGCTGTATCGTGATCAATAGGTTTCACTGATACAGCGCCACCGGCTTCAATATTGCGAGTCGCGTCAAGGATCGCTGCCCGCCCGCCGTCGATAGCGCCGTGCGCTCCTGTAGGATCGCCGCCATCGAGATCCACACCCAACCAGTCCTGGATAAGCCTGGCTCCGTTAGGGGAAATGTTCAGACCTGCACCGGCAGTTGTCGGCACATTAGCCTGCTCATAGACGCTGATAGATTCAAAAGCGCCTGCCTCGCGTAACGACAAGGCGGTGGCCAGCCCGCCCATACCGCCGCCAATAATAATTGCGTGCATAAGTACGTTATCTGCAGAAACTG
>CAZBOQ010000157.1:0-11534 GCA_964493555.1 uncultured Gammaproteobacteria bacterium
GCTTCCTGTACTGCCGCGAGCTCCGCTTCACGTAATTCGATCATGCGTGACAGATCGCCGACCAATGCTTCGGATTCGATCAGTTGATTGCGTAATTCAGTGTTCCCTGAAGCGCTCACCATTAGCCGTTCGTTTACCAACGCCAATTCGCGACGTAGACCATCCAACACGACACCTTCCATCTCACTTGAGGTAACCGACTCGTCTTCGCCAAAGACATCGTCCGTTAGGCTCACCAATTTGAGGCGCGCTTCTTCGCTCTGATCCTCATCCGACAGATCAACGGCGGTATCAGCTTCACGCGTGGGGTTTACAGAGCGAACACCAATCGGTACCGGCATGGTGGTTACTGTGCTCAGCCCGCGGTACTTCCCCCACAAAGCGTGATGCTGCGCGATTTCCTCCAACGCATCGGACTGTGTAAGCGCGGCAATTTCCTCGCGTTCCGGAACACGCAGCATGTAGCCGCGCTTCAGGGTATTGACGTTGTTTTGACTGAATGCTTCGGGGTTAGCGCGCAGCATTGCCAACATCATCTGCTGCGTACTGATGTTCGAATCAGCCCGGACTATCTGCGCAATCGACCATAGCGTATCGCCCCGTTCGGTCGCCCGGTGTACAACGGGAATGAATTCATCGCTACGCGCGAAAGGTGCCGGTGTAATGTCGTTTTGCTCGTCGATAGAGATACCAGGTTCAACGTCGCCCGTCGTTTGACCGTAGGTCTCGCGGTCAGTATCGATACTCTGCAAAACCACCGAGGTCGGTTCGGTATCGGGCTGATGTGCGGGCAATTTGCTGGTCGTATCTTGTACTGTCAATTGTCTAGTTAGACTGTACAAGGGTGGGTCGAGCAATACGGTATATTCGCGAACGATGCGTCCTCGCTCCCAATTCACTTCAATCAAGAAATTCAGGAACGGTTCGCGTACGGGCACGCTACTGGTAACGTGGACATAACCAGCACCGGCAGTAGTTTCGACCACCTTGAATTTCAACAAGCTGAGTACCTGAACGCGCTGGACACCCGCACGTTCAAACTCCGCATCGCTGGCCAAGTTAATCTTTAGGGTTTCGAGTTCATTGGGGTCGTTACTAAGCAGCGCGATCGTCGCGTCGAAATCTTCGTTCAGTCCCGAGTGACGTTCGAGTGTGCCAACGCCGAGGCCAAACAACGCACCTGGCATCGTCAATAGAGACGCTAACGCCAACGCGCGCGCCCATTTCATCTACCGTTTCTCAACCCCAAAGACCACTGGCTATCCCCCATCGCGATTTTACGCGCATGACGTCGCTGCCCGGCACTCCTCGGCACCGCAACCATTAAACTTCGAATAAGCTTAAGTTATATCGCATAACGATAACTCAGATATAGCTTTCTACCAATATTTCAGCGATTTGAATACTGTTCAGAGCAGCCCCTTTCCGGACGTTGTCTGACACCACCCACAGGTTCAGAGCCTGTGGATGTGATATGTCATCACGGATTCGCCCGACGAACACCGAATCAACACCTGCCGCCTCCGTTACTGGAGTCGGGTACCCCCCATCGACGCGCTCATCCACCACCACTACGCCGGGCGCCGAAGCAAGGATCTCACGAGCTTCAGGGGCGGGCAGTTTTTGCTTGGTCTCGACATTCACAGCCTCGGAATGTCCGTAGAAAACCGGCACTCGAACGCAAGTGGAATTCACCTGAATTTCTTCATCTTCCAATATCTTACGCGTCTCCCAGACGATCTTCATTTCCTCTCGGGTATACCCGTTATCCTGGAACGCATCGATATGCGGCAAGACATTGAAAGCTATTTGTTTGGGGTAGGGCCCCGCCGCCGCCGGCCTAGCATTGAGCAAGTCGGCCGCCTGCCCAGCCAGCGCCGCTACAGCCTGTCTGCCGCTACCGGACACCGCCTGATAGCTACACACGTTAATGCGCGAGATCCCGACCTCGTCATGTATCGGCTTAAGAGCCACAACCAACTGAATTGTTGAACAATTTGGATTAGCTATGATGCCCTGATTCGTATAGTCGGCAACAGCGTGCGGGTTACACTCGGGTACGACCAATGGGATATCGGCCTCGTAACGAAACTGCGATGTATTGTCGATGACCACGCAACCGGCTTCAGCGGCCTTTGGCGCGAAAACAGCAGCTACCGAAGCACCTGGCGAAAACAGGCCCAGATCCACTGACGAGAAATCAAATCCTGCCAGATCCTGGACAGTCAGTGACTCGCCGTTGAACAACACTTGGTTACCTGCCGAGCGCGCGCTTGCGAGCGGGATAAGCGTGGCAACCGGAAATGAACGTTCGGCGAGAATCTCGAGCATTGTCTCACCCACCGCTCCGGTCGCACCGACAACCGCCACCTTATATTGGCTGCTCATCGAACTACCCACCGCGGCTACTCAGGATTTCAACAACTGCGTCACCCATCTCGCTGGTTCCTATCGCGACAATCCCGTTTGAGGCGATATCACCAGTGCGCAGCCCTCGGGCTAGCGCGGTATCTACAGCAGCATCGACGCGATCGGCGATATTCGGTTGATTCAAGGTGTAACGAAACATCATCGCTACCGACAACAGTGTGGCCAGCGGGTTCGCGATGTTCTGTCCGGCAATATCCGGTGCAGTACCGTGTACCGGTTCGTACATGCCAAAACCTGAATCGTTCAACGATGCCGACGGTAACATTCCAATCGAGCCGGTAGACATGGAGGCAAGATCCGACAAAATGTCACCGAACATGTTGGTAGTAACGATCACGTCAAACTGTTTGGGATTAGCCACCAGCTGCATCCCAGCGTTATCCGCTAGCATGTGCGTGAGCTCAACCTGTGGGTAGTCCGCACCGACTTCGGTTACGACTTCACGCCATAACACAGTGGACTCCAAAACATTGGACTTATCGACCGAACAAATGCGCTTACCCCTGCGCACCGCGATTTCGAAGGCCGTCTTTGCGATACGTACGATCTCCGATTCGGTATAAACCAAAGTGTTGATACCAACTCTCAGCCCTTCTTCGTCAGTGTGTATGCCACGAGGTTCACCGAAATAAATCCCACCGGTTAACTCTCGCACGATCATTATGTCGAGCCCTGAAATAATTTCGGGTTTGAGCGGACTTGCGTCCGCTAGATGCGGTGACAGCAGCGCTGGACGAAGGTTCGCAAACAACCCCAATGCCGAGCGCAAACCAAGCAGTGCACGCTCTGGACGCTGCGACATATCCAGTCCATCGTATTTGGAATCTCCGACAGCTCCCAGCAGTATAGCGTCGCAAGCTCGAGCCGCTGCTAACGTCGCGTCAGGCAGCGGCTGCCCGACTGCTTCGATGGCGGCGCCGCCGGCCAGCGCATGAGAGATCTCAAGGTCAAGCCCTTCATGATCAATGAGATAACGAAGCAATTTTTCAGCTTCCGCCATAACTTCGGGACCAATGCCATCACCGGCAAGAATGAGCACTTCGTTAGTCATTTTATTTTGTGTCCACTTAGTAGATGAGGAAAAAAGGCCGCACAGAATACCGTAAAGAAGGTGCTGAAACCAAAGGCGATTTTTGGCTAGCACGGCTCGAATCTCCTATACTACGCCGCCGCCCCGAAACAGTTGACAACTTACGATGAATACGGGTCTCGCCAATATCCAGCCCTACCCTTTTGAAAAGCTCGCCGCCCTGCGCGCCGGCGTGCATTTGCCTGATAAGACATCCTTGGATCTCTCCATCGGCGAGCCGAAACACCCGACACCGGCACTGATCACCCAAGCGTTGATGAATAACATCGATAAGATCAGCAAATATCCAGCAACCCGGGGTACGCGCGAATTACGTGAGGCTATTGTTACGTGGTTAGGGCATCGATTCGGGCTGGCGCCGAATTCACTAGATCCCGAGCGTCACGTCCTGCCGGTAAGCGGAACCCGAGAAGCTCTATTCGCGATCGTGCAGTGCGTGGTGTCACGCCCGGGCGACCAACCTCTGGTGGTGCTCCCAAATCCGTTTTATCAAATCTATGAGGGAGCGGCGCTGCTGGCAGGTGCCGAACCTTACTACGTTAACTGCAGCACGGACGGCCTGCCTGACTTCGATTCCGTTCCTGATGCCATCTGGGACCGGTGTGCGCTAGCATTTCTCTGTACCCCGGGGAATCCGACCGGGGCGGCAATGAGTCTGCAGCGCCTGGAAGCACTCATCACGCTGTCCGCACGCCATGATTTCATCCTTGCTTCCGACGAATGTTACTCGGAGATCTACTGCGATGAGGACAAACCGCCTGTGGGCTTACTCCAGGCCGCACAAGTAGCTGGCAACGACGACTTCGATAGATGCCTCGTTTTTCATAGTTTATCCAAGCGTTCCAACGCGCCAGGTTTGCGCTCCGGTTTCGTTGCTGGCAGTAGTGACGTGCTTCAGGCCTTCTACCGTTATCGCACGTACCATGGGTGCTCAATGTCACTGGCGGTGCAGGCTGCCAGTTGTGTCGCTTGGCAGGACGAAACACACGTTATCGACAATCGTCGTTTGTATCGGCAGAAATTTGCGGTGACGCTAGACGAGTTGAAGGGCTCGGTAGATTTATCTCAGCCCGATGGCGGGTTTTATTTGTGGCCGCGGGTGCCGATCGACGATATCGAGTTCGCACGTGCGCTCATGGAACGTGAAAACGTCTGTGTGTTACCAGGCAGTTATCTCGGTCGCTTCAATGCGGGACAGAACCCCGGCACGAATCGCATTCGTATTGCGCTCGTCACCGACCTTACAGAATGCATCGAAGCAGCACAACGAATCAAACACTACCTACAAACAATTTAAACCCAAGACGAGGTTGCAAATCGTGCAAGAATACAAATCGATTATCGACACCGCTTTCGAGCAGCGCTTTGACCTGTCCCCGGACACCGCCGACGCGCACGTTATGGACGCCGTGGACGCCTGTATAAGCGGCCTGGGCAGCGGAAATTTACGGGTTGCGGAAAAACGCGACGGTGAATGGGTGGTCAACGAATGGTTGAAAAAGGCCGTACTATTGTCGTTTCGACTCTACGACAACCGAGCCATCGACGGCGGCTTTACGCAGTACTACGACAAAGTCGGACTCAAGTTCGCCGACTACGACACTGCGCAGCTTCAAGCGTCAGGCTCCAGAGTCGTTCCACCGGCCGTGGTCCGGACAGGTTGTTTTATCGCGCCGAATACCGTACTCATGCCCAGTTACGTCAATATCGGTGCTTACGTGGACAGCGGCACCATGGTCGACACCTGGGCGACTGTCGGGTCCTGCGCACAAATCGGCAAAAACGTGCATTTATCCGGTGGTGTCGGCATCGGCGGCGTGTTGGAACCGCTGCAGGCGACGCCAACTATTATAGAGGATAATTGTTTTATCGGCGCCCGCTCGGAAGTCGTAGAGGGTGTCGTCGTCGGTGAGGGTGCAGTGCTGTCGATGGGAGTCTTTGTCGGCCAAAGCACCAAGATATACAACCGCGAAACGGGCGAGATAAGCTACGGTAGTATCCCACCCGGCTCCGTTGTAGTGCCGGGTAACCTACCGTCACCGGATGGTAGTTACAGCCTTTATTGCGTCGTAATCGTCAAACACGTGGATGCCCAGACCCGCGCCAAAGTGAGCATCAACGAGTTATTGCGCCCGGATTAATTGGGCTGAACCTCGACAAGGGTTTGTTCTGTAAACAGAAGACGAATAAAAACGTCCCTTTTTGCCCTGTTACCAGCTTTGTCGACCCACCATCGCCGCGATAAGTTCGGACACTATATCGGCTATTACTCGTTGCCGAGGGAGGCAAGATATGAACACGACTACGTCTTGTAGGAAAGGCGAATACCGCGCGAGGTCTGCAGAACGTTTACTGGACTTAGTGCAAGTGGTAGCGCATCACTTTAAAGCCAGAAACGACAAGATAGATCGGGCGCCAGTTAATAACCTTAACCTAACTACCACTAGGAAATGGAGCTTTTAGGTCAGACATAAGAGGTCCATTTAGGACCAACAAAATGCTAACTCCGAACCTGCTCGGAATCAGATAAAGAGATTAGTGAGGTCCTGCCTCAATCGCTTCTTCCACGACCGACGCTAATTGCTTGGCTAGCCGCTCGACCTGGCTCGCATCCTCTCCCTCGACCATCACTCGCACTAGCGGCTCGGTACCCGAGGCTCGTAATAACACCCGCCCAGTATCGGCGAGTTCCGCCTCGACAACCTGTACGCATTTTTGGACCGATTTCAGACCAGCGACGTCGACGTCGCCGACATTCCGCACGTTTATTAGTTCCTGCGGATATTTGTGCATACCCTGCTTAAGGGTGTGCAGACTGTTGTCAGAACTGGCGATTGCATAAAGCACCTGCAGCGACGAAATTAGACCGTCGCCAGTCGTATTCAAGTCAAGACAAATTATGTGACCCGAAGTTTCGCCACCAAGCGTCCAGCCGCGTTCGGTCAGTAACTCCAGAATGTAACGATCACCCACCTTGGTACGTTCGAACTCCAAGCCTAAATTGCGGATCGCGTGTTCCAAGCCCAGGTTGCTCATCAGCGTACCCACCACAGCGCCCTTAAGATCCTGATTTCGCTTCCTCTCTCTCGCAATGATGAACAGTAGTTCATCGCCATCAACAATTTCACCCTTATGGTCAACCATGATCACGCGGTCGGCATCACCATCCAAGGCGACGCCGACGTCGGCCTCAGATTCAAGCACGTACCGTTGTAATTCGCCGGGATCCGTAGCGCCGCAATTCTCATTAATGTTCAAACCGTTCGGCTCGCTGCCGATGGGAATCACCCGGGCACCGAGTTCTTCAAAAATATGTGGAGCGAGGTGATAGGCCGCACCATGAGCGCAATCAACGACCATGGTCAAACACTCGAAATTCGCTCCGGCCGATATTGTGGTTTTGCAAAACTCTATGTAGCGGCTTGCGGCATCCGGCACCCGCTGGGCTCTGCCCAACCTCGAGGAACCTACGGTTTCCATGGGCTTTTCAAGTTCAGCTTCTATAGCGAGTTCGACGTCGTCGGGAAGCTTACGACCATCGTCGGAAAAGAATTTGATGCCGTTGTCGGTATAGGGGTTATGGGATGCACTGATCACGATACCCGCGTACGCTCGGGAGGTGCGGGTCAGGTACGCGATTGCGGGCGTCGGCATAGGTCCCAGTAATAGCGTGTCAACGCCGGCGGCGGCCAAACCTGCTTCCAACGCAGATTCGAACATGTAGCCGGAGATCCGGGTGTCTTTGCCGATCAATACGGCACCACGTCCGCCCTTTGCGAGAACGCGTCCGGCAGCCCAACCCAATTTCATTATGAACTCCGGTGTCACCGGCGGCACGCCGACCCTACCCCGAATACCATCGGTACCGAAATACTTTCGTTCAGAACTCATGCGTTTTCGCCACGCTCGGCTTAGAAACAGCGGCTACAGGAAGTGTCGAGGCAGTCGGTCCGGGTAGCGCCGGCGAGTTCGGATTCAGTGCAGGCTTGCAGGACCACCGATCGGTTTGTCAGATCCAGGATCTCGATCCGGGCCTTCATCTTCGTCCGCCGAGGCATCGTCCTTACCGTCGTCGTCATTCCATCCTTCAGGATCCCGCGGCGCGCGCCCGTCCATTATGTCATCCATTTGCGCGCTGTTGAGGGTTTCGTACTTGATCAAAGCCTCGGCCATCGCGTGCAACTTATCCATGTTTTCCGTCAGGATATCCTTTGCCCGGTCGTAGTTTCGATCAACAATAATCCGAATTTCTTCATCAATCATCTTGGCCGCCCAACTGGAGATATGCTTACGCTGCGTCACAGAGCGCCCGAGAAACACCTCTCCCTCGTCCTCACTATAGGTCAGCGGACCAAGACGTTCGCTCAATCCCCATTTGGTCACCATGTTACGGGCGATCTCGGTCAGACGCTGAAGATCATTTGAGGCGCCGGTCGTCACAGCCTGCTTACCGAAAACCAACTCTTCGGCGACCCGGCCACCAAAGAGACTTGAAATGTTACTTTCCAGATACTCATGACTCGTACTCAAACGATCCTCCTCCGGGAGAAACATCGTAACACCGAGTGCTCGACCGCGCGGGATAATGGTCACTTTGTATACCGGATCGTGCGACGGCATTAAACGCCCAACAATGGCGTGCCCCGCCTCGTGGTACGCGGTGAGCTTTTTCTCTTCATCACTCATCACCATTGACCGACGCTCAGCGCCCATCATGAGCTTATCCTTCGCCTTTTCAAACTCCTCCATTTCGACCAGACGCTTGTTGGCACGGGCAGCGAACAAAGCCGCTTCGTTTACCAGGTTCGCAAGATCCGCTCCAGAGAAACCCGGCGTCCCACGCGCAATGATAGATGGCTCAACATCGTCTGCGATTGGGACCTTGCGCATATGCACTTTGATAATCTGTTCACGTCCACGGACATCGGGTAATGGCACAACCACCTGACGGTCGAAGCGACCCGGCCTCAGTAGCGCCGGGTCAAGCACGTCCGGCCGGTTGGTGGCAGCAATGACGATCACGCCTTCATTACCGTCAAATCCGTCCATTTCGACCAATAGCTGATTCAAGGTTTGCTCGCGCTCGTCGTGACCTCCACCAAGACCCGCGCCTCGGTGGCGTCCGACTGCGTCAATCTCATCGATGAAGATAATGCAGGGCGCATGCTTCTTGGCTTGTTCGAACATGTCTCGCACCCGCGAGGCACCAACACCGACGAACATCTCTACAAAATCAGAACCGGAGATTGTAAAAAACGGGACCTTCGCCTCACCCGCGATGGCCTTCGCCAACAAGGTCTTGCCCGTGCCCGGTGAACCAACCAACAACACGCCACGTGGAATCTTACCGCCAAGCTTCTGGAATTTTCCCGGATCACGTAAGAACTCGACGAGCTCTACAACTTCTTCCTTAGCTTCATCAACCCCGGCAACATCGTTAAACGTGATACGCACCTGCTCGTCGCCCAACAGTCGTGCCCGACTTTTGCCAAACGATAAGGCACCCCGCCCACCCGCGCCTCCCTGCATCTGACGCATGAAAAAAATCCACACGGCAATCAACAGCAACATCGGGAACCAGGAGATGAATATATGCATCAAAACGCCCTGTTGATCGGGGCGTGACGCCTCGAACTCAACACCGTGCTTTTCGAGTAGCGAGAGTAGTGCGTTGTTGTCGGTTTCTGGGCTGTACGTCAAAAACAGAGTTCCATCGAGCATTTCTCCATGGACCGTACTGTTCTGCTGGTCGATTACTAGCTCGGTAACTTTTCCGGATTTTACCGCGCGCAAAAACCGCGAGTACTCTATCTCGTTGGTGGCAGAGGTATTGGCGCCGAACTGCTGAAACACAAGCATCAACACCAATGCAATGATTACCCACAAAACTAGATTTCTTACCATATCATTCACGAGTCACCCCGCCTTGGCGCGTACTCCGGATATCAGGCTAACATTGATTAGGAAAACTTATACTCTAGGCTGGCCCGTTAGCGGCGCCTGCAACTGAGACCCTCATATGCATCTTAAACTATACACTATAACCCTTTGCTAAAACATATATTTCACTGGAACGATCGCGCGAAGCAGGTGGCTTTCGGCGCACCACTTTAGCAAATGAACGACGCATTGCTTGCAGGTATTCGTCGAAACCCGCACCTTGAAATAGCTTTACGACAAAATCTCCACCTGGCTTTAACAACTCACCGCAGGCGGCCAATGCGTCCTCGGCCAACCCCAAGCTGCGCGGCTGATCAATGGCTTTCATGCCACTTATATTGGGCGCCATGTCCGATAAAACAAGATCAAATCCGGTTGCTCCGCGAAGAGCCATGATCTGACGGAAGGTGGCTACATCATCTAAATCACCTTGTATGCAATCGACGTTAGGCAGGGCTGCGATCGCAATCCTATCTACAGCGACCACCCGCCCACCTACCCCTACCGCTTCGGCCGCGACCTGGCTCCACCCACCTGGGGCCGCGCCTAAATCGAGCACCCGTAGCCCTGCACGCAGGATACGCTCCCGATTATCGAGTTGTATGAGTTTGTACGCCGCTCTGGAACGATATCCGCCATGTCTGGCTTGTTGGACATAAGCGTCGCGGTTATGTTCCTTCAACCATTGACGGGAACTAGGTTTGTTCATCATAACCTAAGAAGTCAGACGTATTTTACCTCTAGCACCTCATATTCGACTTCACCGCTGGGAGCAGCCACGGACACACTGGCGCCTTCCTCTTTGCCGATCAACGCTCGTGCGATCGGGGAGATCACCGAAATCATACCCTCTTTGATATCGGCTTCATCCTCACCGACGATCCTGTAAGAAACTTCGTCGCCGGTATCGATTTTGGCCAGAACCACGGTGGCACCAAATACAATCTTGCCACCGACATCTAGGTTTCTCACATCGATAATTTCGGCTATCGACAGTTTACCTTCTATGTCAGCAATCCGTGCTTCGGCCAAACTCTGCTCTTCGCGCGCAGCATGATACTCCGCATTCTCTTTAAGATCGCCGTGCGCCCGTGCTTCAGCGATGGCTTTCGTGATCTTCGGACGCACGACAGTCTTGAGTCGGTCGAGCTCCTCTCTAAGTCTTTTCGCACCACGAACAGTCATAGGTGATTTGTTCACACCCTGCTCCTTGCATGCATATCCTGCAGCTTTGTTGCTCGCCGCAAGTTTGATTTAGCTAATGCTAAACTGGTCGCCATGGCGCCCGCAATAGTCGTGGTATAAGGCACATTATGTTGAAGTGCCGAGCGTCGGAGCGAATACGAATCCTTTATCGCTTGCCTGCCTTCAGTTGTGTTGACGATGTACGAAATTTCTTCGTTTTTTATCATGTCGACGACGTGTGGCTGTCCCTCACGAACTTTGTTTACGATCAAACAGTCAACACCCGCTGCATTAAGATAGCTGGCCGTACCACGAGTTGCGATCAACTCGAGACCATGCCCAACAAGCTTGGTGGCAACTTTCACTGCTTCTGCCTTATCCCGGTCCCGCACACTGATAAAAGCCATTCCGAACTTCGGTAACGCCATGTTCGCGCCGTACTGTGCCTTCGCGAACGCCTCGGGGAAGTCCTGCCCCACACCCATGACTTCGCCGGTCGATTTCATCTCCGGCCCTAATAATGGATCAACGCCGGGAAACTTTACGAATGGGAACACCGACTCTTTTACGGAAAAATAATCGAACGACACCGGCGAATCGATGCCTTGCTCAGCCAGCGAACGCCCCATCATGCACAATGCTCCTACTTTGGCTAACGGCACGCCGGTGGCCTTAGACACAAAGGGGATGGTGCGTGATGCGCGCGGATTGACCTCGAGTACGTAAATCTCCGATCCTTGAACAGCGAATTGAGTATTCATGACACCGACCACTTTGAGCCCTCTCGCCATCTCAACCACCTGCGTTTTTATTCGTTGCTGAATTTCCAGATCGAGGTCATAAGGTGGTAGGGAACAGGCCGAATCGCCGGAATGAACGCCGGCTTCCT
>CAZBOQ010000158.1:0-3928 GCA_964493555.1 uncultured Gammaproteobacteria bacterium
CCGTATTCGATGGCGTGGCCGAACTCTGGTGGAAAGATCTAAACGCATTTGATCGCTCGCTCAAGTCTCCCGAGTTTATCGACCAGCAAGCGCCAGATATCTCTAACTTCGCCGGACCCGGGATGGCGCTGTTGGCGGAGCCTCTCCAAATAATATGAAGCATTAGCCTTCCTCTTGCCATACGCAGTGCCCGGGACACAATTCCGCCTCGGCTAGTTCATCTTATAGCACGATCAAGTTTCGCTCCCTCTGAAAAGGGCTAGAACAGGGATACAGACACTGATGAAATCTTTTGATCAAGAAGACAACGGGAACGTGAGAACATCGGCTATATCGGTACAGCCAGTCAGCAACATCAACAATCGGTCCAACCCAACGGCGACGCCCGCACAGTCAGGCAAACCGTGCTGCAATGCCGCCAACAAGTCCTCGTCGAGCGGGATGTCGACCAGTTCACGTTCCAAGCGCCGTCGGTTATCAGCTTCGAACCGCCGCCGCTGTTCTGAAGCATAAGTTAGCTCGTGGCAACCATTAGCCCCTTCAATCCCAGTGATATACCTCTCGAAGCGTTCGGCAACTATCGGCGAGGTATCGCTGAATCTCGCCAAGGCCGCCTGTGAAACAGGGTAATCATATACAAAACAAAGTGCCCCGTTACCTAGGCTTGGGGCGATTTCCACGGACAGCACGAGATCTAACAAATCATCACGACTGGCGGTCTCCGAGCCGACCAGTAATCCGCGAGTGGCAACCCATCTGCGCAAATCCTCGTCACTCACTGTATGGGGATTAAAATCGGTGAAGGCCTCAAACACGTCCGCATAACTGTACCGCTCCGCACCCGGCCATTTGCCGATTTGACGAATAAACTCCTCTACCTCGTTCATCAGTTCACGATGATCGTAGCCCGGCCGGTACCACTCTAAAAGCGTGAACTCGGAATGATGCAGCTCCCCTATTTCCCGATCACGAAAGACTTTGGCAATCTGAAAGATTGGCCCACTACCCATCGCTAACAACCGCTTCATCGCATATTCTGGCGAGGTCTGCAAAAAGTAGTCGGATTGATTCCGACCCTCAGGCGGTTGTAGCCGCGTCGTTAAATTGTGCAGATTCGGTTCTGTTACGCCGGCAGGCATAATGATCGGCGTCTCGACTTCCAGAAAACCGCGTCCTACAAAGAACCGCCTCACCTCACTCAATAACGTCGCACGCCGTCGTTGAACATCGAACGTAGCCCGCGGCTGCCAATCTGTTGTCACCCTCTTCGTCGTCACTTTAGGTGGGCGCGACGCAGATAACGGTAGTATCCTGGCCTATCCATGCGCTCCTCCATTGCTTCGACGATCATGCTCTCAACCTGCCTCGCCACTGCTTCGTTGTAGTGCAGACCGTCCCAATAGTTCTCGTCCACGGACGTGATTCGCGACGGCAACATGAAATCAATCAAATGGATGTTTTCACTCCCTTCACTCATTTTCATCACACGTCCTTTGCATTCAGAATAGATTTGACTGGTGCCGGACAAGACGTGCTGATGATAAGGGACAAACAGCAGCACCTTTTGCGTTTCGGCAGGTATCGCCGCTAGCAGTGGTGGCAGCAAGGTATGCGCCGCGAATCGCCAGGACGGCTGTTGCAGAGCGGGAAGTGTCGCCGTAACCGCGTAGTTTAATGTAGGCCGAACCGCTGCACTACCGTAGATCTTGCCTCTAGCTTTTACCGAATCATACAGAGCCTGGTCAGGCAAAAAGGGTTGATAACCATTGCGCCGGTATTTGGGAGAACGTTGTCCAATCAACAGTTCTAGCATCCGGACCGAATTCTCCAGTGCTTTATCGTTGAACAGATAGACAAGATCGTTCCAGCGATCCTCATCGTACATCCACTCCGGGAATTGGCGGAACGTATAACGCGGTAAAGCGTCCCTGCGTTCACACCAACTCACATCCATACCAACAATGACGTAACGTGGTTCCTGGTGGTGGCGGAGAAAGAGCCGCAGGATCTCAGTTTCCTCATAAGCGGTGGCACTGTTCATCGAAAGATTGACGAACTTGGCACCCAACATGTCATCGAAGTTTTCCGGATCGAGCATTCGCGTGGTCGACGTGCCGATAATCACGCTGTCGAATTGGGGACTCCTCGCTAATGCGGGATAGGCGAACCGTTGATTGCCTGCGATCGGGGCACGCGCCAACGGAAGGGAGAAAGGAACGTTCTGATAGGGATCCAGTGCTAAGATGAATCCTGCAATAAACAGCCCGATGCCTATCGCGGTTAGAATCAGCGTGCGCAAAAAACTAAGCCAGGAAATCATACTGATTATCAAAATTGAAAATAGATGAACTCAAGTGTACGTCCTTGTCCGACCCGCAACGTAACCAGCACCAATCCAAAACCCACCACCGCTGCCACGCCGCGGCGGGCCAGCCAATCACTCTCGGCAATTTGCAAATTGGTGAGCCCAAAAAAAGCAAAGAGTGCACCGATGAGGAGGTAACAAAAGTGCTTGCTATCGATAGGGAGGGATGACCATCCATGTGTTCCCGCCATAGCCGCAAGCATTTCCCAGGCTGCTCCAAAATTAGCAGCCCTGAATAGTACCCATGCACCGATAACGAACAACAAAGTCAGTGCCCACGAAAGTAATACCGGCAACCCCCATTGCAACGACGACCAGGCTCTGCTTATCACGATTGCTAAACCGTGCAGAGCGCCCCAGACGACGAAGGTCCAACCAGCGCCATGCCATAATCCACATAACAGCATGGCGACCATTACCGCGATCGCGACACCCGGGCCACTTTGCCGACTACCACCCATAGGGATATACACGTAATCTCGAAAAAAACTAGACAACGTCATATGCCAGCGGCGCCAGAACTCCCTGATTGTTACGGCGCGGTAGGGATTGTCGAAATTAATTGGTAACCGAAACCCGAACAACAGTCCCAGTCCTATCGCCATGTCGGAGTAACTTGAAAAATCAAAATACAACTGCAAACTGTAGGCAAGCGCGGCGATCCACGCCGATTGGGCGTCCAGAACCGCACCTTGGGCGACACCGTCAAAACCTAAATTGGCGATCGGCGCTAGCTCATCGGCAAAAAATACCTTCTTGATGAGCCCCAGTGTCAGCAACGCGGTGCCTCGCGACAGGCGTTCATAAAGCCCCTTCCGCAGTGGCGAAGCTTCAAATTGGGGAATAAGTTGGTTGTGCCGGACGATGGGTCCCGCGATCAGTTGAGGAAAAAACGTGACATAAGCCATGTAACGTTCGAAGGTATATGCGGGCACAGCGCCACGTCGCACATCTACAAGGTAGGAAACTTGTTGAAAGGTGAAAAAACTGATGCCCAGCGGCAATACTAACGACCACGCCTGATGTTCACTGCCCAGCATCACGGCCAGCGAGCCAGCGATAAAGTCCGCGTACTTGCACACTACCAATAAACTGAGGTTGATCAACACCCCCAACACCATCAACAGCGGCAACCTTAAGCGCTGAAAACATCGTACGATCATCCAGTTCAAAACGACCGACCCGAGCAATAGTGGCACAAAACGCCAATCCCAAAAGCCATAAAAAGTGAGAGACGCGAGAGACAGGATGCGAAGACGCCAGACATTCGAAAATGCCAGCGCATAATAGGCCGCTAAGGTGAGAGGCAGAAAAAGGAGCAGGAATATTTGCGAACTAAAAAGCACTGCCGTGCTTAATCTTTAGCGCGACTGACGTACTCGCCACTGCGGGTATCAATTTTGATAAGTTCACCCTGCTCGACAAACAACGGCACCTTAACCACTGCACCGGTTTCAACAATCGCCGGTTTGGTCCCGCCCGCGGCGGTGTCACCACGAACGCCAGGTTCTGTTTCGATGATCTCCAGGGTTACAAAATTAGGCGCCGTAACAGTGAGCGGCG
>CAZBOQ010000159.1:0-4991 GCA_964493555.1 uncultured Gammaproteobacteria bacterium
GGCGTTGATGGTCTACGGCGGCACCATCCGTCCGGGTTATCATAACGAACAGGTCGTTGATGTGATCTCCGCGTTCCAAAGCTACGGGGAATTTATCGCCGGACGCATCGACGAAGAGACGCGTCGCGCGGTGATTAGGAAATCCTGTCCGGGCGCGGGCGCCTGCGGCGGGATGTATACGGCAAATACCATGTCATCGGCTATCGAGGCGCTGGGGATGTCACTGCCTTACAGCTCATCTACGCCGGCAACCGATCCGGGCAAGCTCGATGAATGCTTCCGGGCTGGAGCCGCCATCCACAAGCTGCTGGAACTGGATCTAAAACAAAGCGACATCAAGACCCGAGAGGCAAACGAAAACACGATGGTCGTAGTCACGGTCCTTGGCGGCTCGACGAATGCGGTTTTACACCTCATCGCCATGGCACGTGCCGTTGACGTGAAACTCACAGTGGACGATTTTCAGGCCGTCAGCGATCGTGTACCGTTCCTTGCCGATCTCAAGCCGAGCGGCCGTTACGTCATGGAAGACCTGCATAACGTAGGGGGTATACCGGCAGTAATGCGCTTTCTTTTAGACAATACTCTACTGAACGGCGACTGCATGACCGTCACCGGCGATACGGTGGCTGCGAATCTAGCCGAGATAGACACGTTGGCAGCGAATCAACAAATAATTATGCCTCTGCACAAGCCGATCAAACCTACGGGACACATCCAAATACTCAAAGGCAATCTCGCGCCCGGGGGTTCAGTCGCTAAGATCACTGGAAAAGAGGGCTTGAAGTTCGAAGGCCCCGCACGGGTTTACGATTCGGAAGAGGAAATGTTAGCCGCGCTAGAGCTTAATGAAATCAACAAGGGTGATATCGTCGTGATCCGTTACGAAGGCCCTAAAGGCGGGCCTGGCATGCCGGAAATGCTGACGCCCACATCAGCGATCATGGGCGCCGGCCTTGGCGCCGATGTGGCGCTACTCACGGATGGTAGATTCTCGGGGGGCTCTCATGGATTTATCGTCGGCCACATTGTCCCGGAAGCGCAGGAAGGCGGACCCATCGCATTGATCCGTGACGGGGACCGGATCACACTCGACGCTAATAACCGGCGCATCGATGTCAATCTGAGTGAGGAAGAACTCGCGAAGCGCAAAGCTCAATGGAAAATGCCGCCTTATCGAGCGACCCGCGGCACTTTGTACAAATATATTAAAAATGTGAAGTCGGCGTCAGATGGTTGCGTGACCGACGAGTAACCGGACTTCCGCCGAATTTGTGGTCCCGTCCAAGGGTCATTGTGAAGCTACCTCAAAGCTATAGTCACTAACCTCCAAACACTCTCCGCTGGCTGCATCTCTCCTGATATAGACTCACGGAAAATAAGGTATCTCTATAATAAATATAGTAAAAGAAGCAAAATTCCGCACGCAATCGAAGCTCCAACAAAGTCATCGAGCATCACGCCTAATCCACCTTTAACATTCTTATCCAGCCACCCCACCGGCCAAGGCTTCCCAATATCCAACACTCTAAACGCGATGAACCCAGTAAGTACCCATTGCCATTGGAATGGCACCGCAACCATTGTTATCAGATACCCGATCACCTCATCCCAAACGATCGCCGGGTGGTCGCTGACGCCAAAAGCGTTCCCGGTTCGCTCACATAGCCCCACTCCCAATACGAATCCCAGGGTACAGAATCCGAGGTACCAGAGGAACGGCAACGGTGCCAACACAAGATAAAAAGCAACACCGATGAGAGTGCCACAGGTACCCGGCATGATCGACGCACATCCTGTGCCAAAACCGAGCGACAGGAGGTGCAACGGATCGCGCAACAAGTGATGAGGCGCAGTTCGGATCGTGGTATCGTTCATCGCCCGCACATCACCGTCTACCGCGGAAAAAACTGGAATTCATAAAAAAACGCCTTTCACACAAAGCAACGCTTGGTGATCCAAACTAAACCTAAAAACGGCAAGATCCACTCGTTCGACCTCCCGGTCGGTGCGCTCATCGCCAATAAATACCGAATCGTCGAGCCACTCGGCGCGGGCTGGGAGGGCGAAGTCTATAAGATCGCCGAACTTAGCACCGATATCGAGCGCGCTGCAAAACTCTTTTATCCGCATCGCAATGTGCGCGACCGTGCAGCTCTATTCTATGCCAAGAAACTGCATAAACTACGACAATGCCCTATCCTTATTCACTACCACACTGAGGAGCGGTTCCACTTCGAGGGCCACCCAGTCACTGTTCTCGTGTCGGAATATGTAGAGGGAGAGCTGCTAAGCCAATTTCTAAAGAGTTTTCCCGGTGGGCGGCTGCACGCCTTTCAAGCGACTCATCTGCTCTATGCACTCGCTAAGGGACTGGAACCAATCCATCAGTACAACGAATATCACGGCGATCTGCATACGGACAACATCATCGTCGACCGCTTCGGTCTGGGATTTGACCTGAAACTGGTTGATATGTTTCAGTGGCCAGCCTCCAAGGCCAGCAACCGCCAGGATGACATCGTTGATCTAATCGGAATTTTCTACCAGGCACTAGGTGGTGCGCGCCATTACGCAGGACAACCGGACACGGTGAAGTTTATCTGCTGCGGGCTGAAACGATCCCTTATTCTGCGCAAGTTCCGCACCGTATCGCAATTACTAAAACATCTGGAAACGATGAATTGGTAGCCTGTGATACCAGCAATCAAACACTCAGACCACAATAAAGGAAGGAGCAATTATGACCATTAAAGTTGGTGATCAGATCCCCGAAGCAACGCTCGCCGTGATGGAAGATGGCGCGCCTAAAAAGGTCAGCACAGCGGAATTGTTCGACGGCAAACGCGTCGCGTTGTTTGCCGTGCCCGGGGCGTTTACCCCGACCTGTTCACAGACACATTTGCCCGGTTTCGTCGCAAATGCCGATAAACTCAAGGCGAAAGGCATAGACAGCATCATCTGCCTGTCCGTAAACGATGTATTCGTGATGGATGCCTGGGGTAAAGCGCAAAACGCTGAGCACCTCGTGATGACCGCTGACGGGAACGCTGCCTTCACGGAAGCCGCAGGTATGATTTTCGATTTGACCGCACACGGTTTAGGCGTTCGTTCCCAACGCTACTCTATGATCGTTGATGATGGCGTGGTCGAGGCGTTAAATCTCGATGCGCCCGGTCAATTCGAAGTGAGCGGAGCCGAGCAGATCCTGGAAGCACTTTAGCGCCGAAAGCGGTGCCACTCACCACCAGGGCGACGGAAGATCACAATGAACTAAAGTTGCTTGCCTCGTGTTAACACAGGCACGCCTTGTCACCGATAATCAAATCGAGAAGGAGATTTTCGGTGATTTCGGAATGGATGTAATCTTCCCCTCATGAAAAGGAGCTCTCCGGCGTGCAGGCTGCGGTCATCCAGATCACCCGCATCGGGGATGTTCGACCAGCCCACCCAATCCCAAAGCGCGTGGCTGGATATGCGGGGCAGGAGCACATAGTCGATTACACTTTTGATTCCTCGCCCGCCGAGAGTGCCTTGCCATAGCGTAGAGAGAGTAACGCAACAGAGCGGAGCTTGTGGTCGAAGGACCGTGACGCCTACCAAGAACAGCATCAGTGCCTGCTGGGTGAAGGAGTGACCTTCAGTGGTGATAAAATCGATCTGAGAAAATACTCCTAGCGACCATCATTGGATGAACTGCTTAGAGGTGAGCATTGAACACCATGACTGAAACACCCGAATTCACTCACGACACGATTGCGATGGTGTATGACTTTGACGGCACATTGTCTCCTCAACCCATGCAGGAGTACACAGTGTTACCTAAACTCGATATCAAACCAGATAATTTCTGGGCGGAGGTCAACCGCGAAACTGCCGCAACGGCCTCTGAATCGATGCTGGTTTACATGCGGCTCCTGATCGAAAAAGCCGAGGAACGGAAGATTCATATCGGTCCGGATGACTTTCGCGCGATGGGTAAGTCGATCCAGTACTTTCCCGGTGTCGAAGGTTGGTTTGACCGCATCAATCGCTATATTGCTTTACAAAGCGATGCTCGGATTAATGTAAAACACTACATCATCTCAGCAGGCATCAAAGAGATCCTCGAAGGCACAACTATAAAAAATCATTTCCAATGCATTTACGCCTCAGAGTATCACTTTGATCATCACGGTGTCGCTAAGTTTCCAAAGCTCCTAATCACCGACACATCCAAGACACAATATTTGTTTCGGATTAACAAGGGAAAAGAAGATCTAAACGAGACAATAAACGAGCATATGCCAGAAGCCCAAAGGCCGATCCCATTCGCCAATATGATTTATATCGGCGACGGCCTGACCGACGTACCTAGCATGGCGGTTGCGCGCAACAATCAAGGGCATTCGATCGCCGTCTATAATACAGACTCCCCCAAAGCCCTACAGGTGTGCAAAGATCTTCTGGTAGCCAACCGCGCACACTTCATCGCCCCAGCAGACTATCGCGAGGACAGCGATCTCGACAAACGCGTACGCTTATTGTTACGTGCGGTAATTACTAATATTGAGTACCAACGGGAGTTGTTTATTTGTCGGGGGAAGCATGGGCTGTAAGCGAGGGGAAGGCAGCTCTTCGCTTTGCGGTTTACCGACAACTACATCAACTTCTTATCCAGCACCAAATTCGCCGTGAAACGTACACCGAAGCCAGTGACATCGGTCGCGACGTGGGCTAACCCCCCCTTCTTATTGCTGCTGGCAAGATCGACGTGGATCCAGGGAACCTCATTCTTTACGAACCGTTGGAGAAACCGGGCCGCGAGAATGTGGTCGGCCTCGCCGTCCAGAGAACATTGTTTTATATCGGCGATCTGACTTTCCAGACCTTTGTCGTAGTCTTCGTCCAGCGGAAACGGCCAGACACGCTCACCGCTGTCACGACCAGCCTCTATCAAGGTTGATTCGTAATCGCGCCGATTGGTGAAGACACCACTGTAGGATTTCCCG
>CAZBOQ010000160.1:0-9795 GCA_964493555.1 uncultured Gammaproteobacteria bacterium
GGCGTTTTCAAAATCCGGTGTCCGAGTAGCCGCTTCGGGTTGAAGTGCAAGAGCTAAGTAAATAATGGGTTTAGTGATCGCATGAGTAAGGTAATTGAGACAACAAAATTCACGCTAAACTTGGATGTTAGCCTTGAGGTATTCCTGCTCGCGAATCGGGAGGTGAATGAGTGGATCGAGGTGCAGCCTGGATTCCATTCACGCTTTTTGACTCAAAAAGCGGACGAAAGCTGGTTGGATATAATCATTTGGGAAAACGAGGAGGCAGCTAACAAGATAGATGAGTTATTTTATGAGGCCCTCGGTAATAGTAAGTTCATGCAGCTCCTCAATCCGGAATCTGTTGAAACATCATTCAGTAATGTCGTCGTGACACTCTCCTCGCATCACGATGAATGATACCTAATGTTTACTCTATTAGAATATTTCTAAACTGATAAAAACGAGCCCTCAGGGTCGGAGAGAGATGTTATGAAATTATCGATTGTTGTCAAAGCAATTCTGTTTGTAAGTATCCTAACAATAGGGTTCGCAGATGTTTCCGCCGAGGAAAAACCAGTTGTCCAGGTTATGATCGTTGATACCCATGGCAATACGAAGGCCTACCTGGATAATGTCAAAACGGTGATAGAGCGACAGGACCAGGTGGTGCCGGGGCATAGAACTAAAATTTACCAGGCAGGTCTTGCCGGCACAGACGTAGGAAGGCTCTACGTGGTAGTGGAATTTTCTAGTTTAAAGGCCATGGTGGAAGCCGTTTCAAAGCTGGAGGCCGACGCTGAATGGAACCGTTTACGAAAGATAGTTGTGGAAAAGGCTGAGCGCACTATGATTTCGAATTCCCTTTTATACGATATAACCCCTTAGACTAGCGCGTCGCTGGAATAACTTCTTTCGCAAAAAGGCGGGTGGATTCGCGTTGAAGTTTTAGGTCCATTCCTGGCCAGTACAGGCGCGCAATGTAATGGAAATTCGTGCCGGCCGACTCCTCAAATGTTCTGAGCGTAGTCGCCACATGTTCGGGCGTTCCAACAATTGCATTTCTGCGCAGAAATGCTGCGCGTTCCTCGGTAAGTAACGGTGCCTTTCCCGGTGGTTGAATGCGACTTCGTGCCGCAGACATGTCTTCGTATTTCCAATAGGTATAGTGCACGTGCTCACGAAAGTTTTCCCAGGCATCGGGGTCTCTTGAGACGAAGGTAGGTAAGAACAGACTCGTCGTGAAAGCCTCAGCTGATCGAGCCGTGGCTTCCATTTCTTCACGGATCCACATTAGTTGTTTGGATAACTCATCTGGCGTGAAGGGTTCTGCGAACCCGCCACTTGCAATATAGCCATCAGCTATCCTTCCTGCACGGCGGATCGCCTGATTTGCGTTTGCCCCTATCCATATAGGAATGCCGGAAGGTCGTGCTGGTTTTGGTCTAACGGCAACCCGGGGGTACTGTAGGATGGTCCCTCCTGTAGTAACACCGTCTGACCACGCTTGTCGCAAGGTCAAAACCGAATCCTCTAGTAAGTGATGTTTCTGATCTATTGGTACACGTAGGGCGTCAAATTCTTCGGCTCGCCATCCTTGACCAAGACCGAGAATAAGACGGCCTTTTGAAATCAAGTCTACGGTTGCGCAATCCTCAGCCAATCGCAATGGTTCATATAAGGGGGCCAGGGCAACTGCAGTTCCGATTGTGATGCGATCTGTTTTTGCAGCAATCGCAGCGCACATAGGCAACACTGAAGATAAATAACCATCGTCCAGGAAATGGTGCTCTGACAACCAGACAGAATCGAAGCCAAGATTTTCTGCTTCAACTGCAAGCTGGATAGCATCGAGATAACGCTCCTGTTCGCTTCTGTTGTCCTCAGGATGTGCCTGGCAGGTGATGAGGCCGTAACCGAGTTTCATCGATTAACTTGCATAAGTCATCATTGACGCGGGGTATGGTTGAAGACTTTATCAAGTGTACTAATTTTTATGGTAATCGGCCATGGAGATCGTATTGGTTGGCCCCATATTGTGTCACTATAGTCGCTTGCCCTTGATTTATGGTGAGGTAAGACGATGCCCATCAAATACTGGCTTCAAAGCTCTACCAGATCGTGGCTTACTTCAATACCGCGGCGTGGGTTCCTGCGTAAGCTTGCTGCTATGCTTTTTGGCAGCTCAACACTCTCTGTTTTAAGCGTTCCCCAGTTAGTTACCGCAGCTACCAATGTGGCCGATCTGAACGCACTACAAAGTCAAATTTCCGGTCAGCTGTTACCCCGTAATGATGAACAGTACGAGATTTGGCGCCTCAGCATGATGTGGCAGGCGCTGAAGCATCACCGCTACCCCGACTTTATCGTTCAGGCCGCTAATCAGGATGACGTGATTGCCGCGGTCAAGTTTGCTCGGCAACACAACATAAAGATCGCGGTCCGTTGCGGTGGACACAGTTGGTGCCATTCCGCGATGCGCGACGGCGGCATGCTGCTCGACATCTCCAGTCTGCGCGCGGTCACGATCGATCCCGAGGGGCGCACGGCCGCCGCACAGCCGGCGATAAACGGTCGCGAACTTACCGAGCTATTGGAGCCGCATGGACTTGCTTTTCCGGTGCCACACTGCGGGATGGTGCCACTCAGTGGCTATCTGCTGGGTGGTGGTCTCGGCTGGAACGGCGAAAGTTGGGAGGGGATGGCCTGCTTTAGCGTGCGTGCGATCGAGATCGTGACACCCGAAGGTGAGTTGATTACCGCCACCGATCAGGATCACACCGATTGGTTCTGGGCAGCCCGCGGCGCGGGCCCCGGTTTCTTCGGGGTGGTCACTAAGTATCACTTACAGCTCTATCCCGCATCGCGTGCGATTACGACGAGCACATATCTCTGGCCGCTGAAACACATGAAGGAGGTAGTTGCGTGGTGGACCGAGGTTTCTGAAACACTGGCGACCGAAGTCGAGATTATTTTTCTGCTTGCGTCCGCACCGGAGGCAATATTCGAACAATGCCAAGGTGATAGCCACGGCAAAGTCTGCATTATCTCGGCGACGGCGTTCGCCGATACGACGACCGAAGCAAAAGCGCTACTCTCCCCATTAGCAGATGGGCCGCTTAACGAGCAGTGCGTGTTACGTGATGAATATCAACCCTCACCCTACAAGGTGTTGTTCGATTGGGATGAAGTAGCTTTTCCAAGGGAGCGTGTTGTTGCGGATACGTTGTGGTCGAATGACAAACCGGGCGAAGTTCTCTCGGCAGTCTTCGAACATTTCAAGAGTGTTCCCTCGTCCAAGACGACGGTAATATGCCAACTACGCCCGAAACCGCGTGACTATCCCGATGCGGCCTACTCACTACGCGCACCCACTTACATTGCTAGTTACGCAAATTGGAAAGACGCTGTTGAAGACGAGATAAACACCGAGTGGTTACGGAAAGCCATGCGGCTGATGGAACCGTTTGCCATCGGGCACTATGTTAACGAATCGGACCTTGCCGCGGACACTAATCGATCAATAAGATCGTATTCGCCCGCCAACTGGCAACGCTTACAGTCTCTACGAAAGCAGTATGATCCCAAAAACTTATTTTATACCTATATCGGATTGAAGTGAGCAAGCGTGGCAAAGTCTAACCTTACCTTTCCCGCCAGTAGCTATGATTATTCTCGAGACCTTATGGACGGTACGGTTTCTGCTAAGGTTTTCGACTTAAGTTGCATGCAGTTTTCGGTGGAAAGGGCATTTACCATCAGGAAATTACGCCCGAGGGATTGGTTCCAAGGGCGATAGGCATAGCATTTAAGGTATGACGTTTACTTGCGTCACCTACTAATCACCGTTAGGTCACAACAGGGGGTATCAATGGGCAAGCTCAGATACACGCTTCTTCAATTCGGCTTAATCGCTTCACTGCTATCACAGTACGCGATAGCGGATGACGCCACACTCACTGTAGATGAACAAAGTGCCGCGGTGGTGGCACAGGTCTACCGAGGGTTTGCAAACGGTGACATGGCGGGGATCCTTGCCTTAATGTCGGAAGACGTCGATTGGATCCATCCAGGTCACGGGGACATCCCGTTTGCCGGGATATACAAGGGTAAACAAGGTGTGCAGGATTTTTTCGAGAACGCGTTTAAACATCTCGACGTCGTAGATCAGCAGGTTTTCGATTTTCTGGTCAAAGGTGACAGAGTGGCGGCACTGGGTTCTGAAAAAATGCGAGTGAAGATGACTGGTCGGGAATACGAGAGTAACTGGATACACCTTTATACCATCCGTGACGCTAAAGTCGTGCGCTTCGAGGAGTTTATCGATACGGCGGCCGTGGCGGCGGGCTTTGCGCCGTAAGTCGGGTCACCATTCTGCAGATACAAAAAAGGCCGCGTAGAACGCGGCCTTTTCCGTTTGCTACCGGCTATTGCCGGTCTTATAACGCCCCGAAGTGATACCGCACTGTACTACTGAACAAGCGTGGCGGGCCGCACACATCGATAGAGGAGCCGTTAAATCCGCTGAACTCGACCGGCGTCGGCTGATATTTAGTATCGGTCAGAGTTTTGTCCCAAACCTCCGCATCTTAGCGCTAGTCTAACCGAGCTTGGCGTTCCAACCCGTAAAGTCTCGCGAGGTGGTCCGCTGTATTGAGTTGCCTATCATCAACGTGGTTGGAATCAACCTGTGCCGTCATCAGGGCGTCTGAGAACAGGTAGCGGACGAGGGCGTAAATCCTGAAGTCAGGAACCTATGGCTCTGCGGATTGCTTGGCTCCGCCGCCAAAAAAATTAAAGACCACAGTTATTCAAGCAACATTGGTGTTATAAATAGTCGAAATCAGAAATTGCCAATTTTGAGGTTCCGGAATATATTGGGATTTGGAAAATGCACTGAGGTAATTTAAATGTTGAGAGTGCTATTTTGCGCAGGAG
Source organism: uncultured Gammaproteobacteria bacterium (assembly GCA_964493555.1). Taxonomy (GTDB): domain Bacteria; phylum Pseudomonadota; class Gammaproteobacteria; order JADZEE01; family JADZEE01; genus CAZBOQ01. The sequence goes on from CAZBOQ010000160.1 coordinate 4,918, forward strand.
TGCTTCCGGCGTTTTTTGAATCATCCCGAGAGGACCGAAAAGCGGTTTTCCAAGAGTGTATAAAAGTATTCAGCAACTGGAATGAGCGTTTTAATGTAAATGTGCTGGGTTCATTGGACGATGATCAATCACATATTGGTCCCTCTCTTACTTACCCCTGGACATTCTATGCCCTGGCCGATGTGCCAGATATAGAAACAGTTGGCAAAATTGTCAATCAGCTTAGAGAAGGAGATAGTCCTTTATTTAAATACATCAAAATAGAAACAAGGATCGGACGTGCGGCGTCTGACATAGGATTACCTTGAAAAACTCTGCTGAAAATAAGAACAGGACGGTATTGATTACGGGCGCCTGTCAGGGCATTGGTCTGCACATCGCAAAAACACTGGCACGAGACCGCTTCAACATAGTGGGGGTGGATATACAAAAGGACCTCCTAGATGTAGAGCTCGGAAAAATATCGACGAAGCACGGCGTAGGAACCTTGTCCTTGCAGACTGATGTAAGGAGCGAAAAGGAGGTGGTGGCCGCCGTCGGCAATGCGATCCTTGAATTTGGCGATATAGATGTACTTGTCAATAACGCGGGTATCAGAGAGGTGGGGAAGGCATGGGAAACTTCTCTTGAATTATGGAATCGTGTTCTGACGATTAATCTGCAGGGCGAGTTTCTGTTTGCAAGAGAAGTATTAAAGCAATCTATGTTGAAATCCAATTGTGGGAAGATTGTATTCATATCATCCATCGCCGGACGTAGAGGTTCAAAACAAAGTGTCGCCTACTGTGCGTCAAAATGGGGAATACGCGGACTCGCCGCCAGCATTGCACAGGACCTGAAGGGGACTAATATCAATAGCACTGTTATTACCCCAGGGCGAACTGATACTCCTATGGCCCGGACATCCGAACAGTGGGATCCGGATCTCGGTTGGCTTGATCCGCAGGCAATCGCTAATGCAGTCCTTTTCTTTGTGAATCAGATCTCGAAGGTGGAAATTCCAGAAATTAATTTACACCATAGCGCCGAGTTATAACGCCATGTCGGAAAAGAAGTTTAGACTGGCCGCGGATACCGGAGGAACCTTTACGGATCTGGTTGTTGATGAAGAGGGGAGTGCACCGCGTTTCTACAAACGCTCGACAACTCCATCAGAGCCAGTGGTGGGCGTATTTGATACGTTACAAGCGGCCGCTGAAGACTTAGGACTTTCAATAAATGATTTACTGCAAAAGTCCGGTCTGTTCATTTTCGGTACGACCCGAGCAACTAATGCCATAGTAACTGGTGCAACGGCTAAGACAGCTTTATTGGTAACGGAAGGACATCCAGACATTTTGCAGTTACGAGAAGGCGGCGGTCGTAAGAGCCTCTTTGATTACACCCAACAATACCCTGAACCATATATACCACCTGATTTAACCTTTGAAGTAAAGGAACGGATAGGCGCAAATGGCGAGATCCTCATCCCTTTGGATGAAAACTTATTACTTAAAACATTTGAAAAAATAAGCGGACAGAATATTGAAGCGATCGCTGTATCATTGCTCTGGTCACCTATCAATGCTCTCCACGAGACCAGAGTTGGCGAATTGATATCGCAACATCTGCCAGCGATCCCCTTTACCTTGTCGAGCCGTCTTAACCCATCAATACGCGAGTACCGCAGAATGTCTTCGGCCGCCATTGATGCCTCGCTGAAGCCACTGATGAGCCGGTTTTTCAGAGAACTTGAAGAGAAGTTACATCAAAGTGGGTTTGATGGTCGTCTGCTTATTATGACATCTGCGGGAGGCGTCCTGGATGCCATTGCCGTCGCCGAAACGCCCATCCATTCTATTGGTTCGGGACCAGCTGGCGCACCGATTGCGGGTTCCCATTTCATGTCGATTGATTCCGATGTTGACACAGCAATTGTCACTGACGCCGGTGGCACAACCTTTGATGTCAGCTTGTTACGTAATGGAATAATTCCCACGACCCGAGAAACCATAGTGGGTGATACGGTAGCCGGTTACATCACCGGTTTTCCTTCTGTGGATGTGAAAAGCGTAGGCGCAGGGGGGGGTAGCATTGCCTGGGTGGATGAAGGTGGCCTGCTACATGTAGGTCCAATGAGTGCAGGCGCAGATCCCGGGCCAGCATGTTACGGACGAGGCGGTATTCGTCCGACGGTAACCGATGCCTGTCTCGTCCTTGGTTATATAGACCCTGAATATTTTCTTGGTGGCACGATTGTTGTTGATCTCGGTCTTGCACGAAAGGCGATACAAACCAATGTTGCCAAACCGTTAAAACTCGATCTCTATGAGTCCGCAGCAGCAATCCTTGCGCTGGCCGCTGAGCGAATGGTGACAGCGATCGAAGACATTACCCTGATTCAGGGCATTGACCCGGAGAACAGTGTTTTGATTGGTGGCGGTGGCGGTGCAGGTCTTTATTGTATGGGTATTGCAAAGCGTCTGAATTGCTGGCCAATTCTTATCCCAGAAGCAGCAGCGGCACTGAGTGCAACTGGCGCCATATTATCTGATTTAAAAACGACCTTTATGGAAACTTATTTACTGAGCACTAGCATGTTTGATAGTGTGCGGGCAAACGAGATTATCCAGGATTTGATCGCAAAGTGTAATGCTTTTATCGAAGGGTCAGGTGAGGGTTGTGTGAATTCAGAAATAAAACTTTTCGTGGAAGGGAGGTATCCCCACCAGGTATGGGAAATAGAATTCCCTCTCCGCGGCACTGAATTTTCAAGAAATGAAGACATAAGAATCCTGGAAAATGATTTCCACGATCAACACGATAAATTGTTTGCGATTCGAGATGAAAAATCGCATATAGAAGTGCTGACCTGGGGTGCAAGAGTCAGTTGTAGTCTCACTAACCAGGCTTCGATGCATTCGCCCTCAGCACCCGGGAAAACAGGCTTACATAAACAGAGAAAGGCGTACTTTCCCCAAGAAGGTTTGATTAACACAAATGTGATGCAGGTACAGGAAATGGTCTTTAACGAAACTTATATGGGACCTTTATTCGTCGAGTCGCCTGTCACGACTCTAGTGATCGAAAAGGGCTACAAAGCTGAACGTACAATAAACGGTTCAATCCTGATAAATCCTAACTACGAACCTGGGCACATTGTTTAATGATCAGCTCTGGTCACACCAAGAACGAACCGAGATTGAATGGTCACAAATTGGCTTTGCTTAACAATCGTTTCGATGGCGTTGTCCGGGCAATGACAAATACGCTGTTACGCACCGCCCGTTCAGCAATTCTAAACACTGCTCGTGATTTTTCATGTTGCATCCTGACTGCTGACCATCAAATGTTGGCCATGGCAGAGAGCTTACCAATTCATGTGATGAGTGGACCCGATTTGATGGCGCTTCACATGGCGAAAGTTTTCCCTGAATTAAAACAGGGCGATGCTTTTTTGCATAATTCCCCATATCACGGAAATTCCCATGCAGCGGATTGGACCGTTATTGTTCCGGTTGTCGATGAAGAGGGTCGTCATCGGTTTACGGTCATGGCGAAAGCCCATCTGGCCGATTGTGGTAATGCGATTCCAACTACCTACTCAGCAGGTGCGCGTGATGTTTACGAGGAGGGCGCGTTGATATTTCCCTGTGTACGGATTCAGGAAGACTACAAGAACAAGGAAGATGTATTGCGCATGGCAGAAATGCGTATTCGGGTTCCGGAATTATGGTATGGAGATTTTCTTGCGTTGCTAGGTGCAACAAGAATTGGGGAAAGACGCTTGCTCGAATTGATTGAAGAGATACCACAACAGGAGCTTTCTTCTTATCCACGTGAGTGGTTCGATTATAGTGAAACGCGAATGATTGAAGCCATCAGGAAGCTTCCTTCCGGAGAAAAGATAACTTCTGCATGGCATGACCCAATCGCGGGGGTATTACCCGATGGGATTGAGATAAAAACACATGTTGCGGTTGATTCAGAAAACGCAATGCTTAGTGTTGATCTCACAGACAATCCCGAGTGCCAACCATGTGGTCTTAACCTTACAGAGGCAACATCCAGAACTGCAGCAATGATGGGGTTATTTACCGGACTGGGTACCGTTGTGCCCCCCAATGCCGGAAGCTTTCGACGGATCAGTGTCATCTTAAAAGATGATTGCGTTGTGGGTATTCCGAAACATCCACACAGTTGTTCGGTTGCCACAACTAACCTTTCAGAACTGGTCGCCAATTGTGTCGTAAGAGCGATCGCCGAGCTTGGAGAAGGTCATGGCATGGCTGCGACCGGGAAAGCGTCGCCTGCCGCCACGTCGGTGATTTCCGGCACCGATAAACGTCCTGGACAAGGCCCCTTCGTCAATCAATTATGGCTCGGTTTCACGGCCGGCGCAGCAAGTGCAAACAATGATGCTTGGCTGACAATAATTGGTATTGGTGCTGCCGGTTATCTGCATCGAGATAGTATCGAGATCCTCGAAATGAAATATCCCGTTTTGATTCACTCAGAGTTCATTGTTCGGGATAGTGAAGGAGCCGGACGTTTCTGTGGCGCGCCTAGCGTTCACGTAGAGTTTGGTCCCCTGGATTGTGACGAATTAACGGCGGTGTGGCTGAGTGAGGGAACAACTTATCCGGCCATAGGTGTTCACGGTGGAGACGATGGAACACTCGCGCAGCAATACGTACGCAGTGTTGATGGAAGCCTGTCGAGCCCGTTGGGGAGTTTTGAACTTGTCACTATTAAACCGGGTGAACGTGTTGTTTCAATTTGCAGTGGCGGTGCCGGTTATGGAGCGCCCACCCAGCGAATCCCAGAACGAGTGGCGCGCGACGTGCAACGGGGGTGGGTATCGGTCCAGCGTGCACGTGAAAAATATGAGGTGATGGT
>CAZBOQ010000161.1:0-16161 GCA_964493555.1 uncultured Gammaproteobacteria bacterium
CGCCGGCTGGGCCGTTTCAGTGTACGAATTCTTTGTTTTTGGCCCTCCACTCGTGGGTAATATCGGATTTATTGAGAGATCTGCTGGTAACCCTAAAGGTGTACGCTCTGTTTCTTAGTCAGCAGTTCATCGTCGTCTATCTTGTATTGATACAACATAGTCTTTGGCTTATGCAATTTCACTCTAACCTGATCGGTTTGAACCCGTTAAGTGGCCGAAGGATTGAACGTGACTAACGTGTCGCTTGGTTCGACACGCGATACTCATTCTATAATGTTCTCTGTGGTGTCATCGTCTGAGAACAATGAAAAGCTTAACAAGAAGTACGATTACCAATAAAAAGACGCTCTTGCCTATCGCGGTAATACCCTCGTTTGGATCGCCGGACTCGTTATGTTAGTGGATACTGAAAATAACGGCACAACACGACAGGAAGAATCATGAAAGCAGCGCTTATCCAACAACATGGCGGACCGGAAGTACTGCAATACGGAGATGTGCCCGATCCTGAGGCTGGTTCGAAGGAGGTTGTCGTCGATATCTATGCGGCCAGTGTCAATGCTGCCGACTGGAAGGTGCGCAGTGGCGCGTCCGGTCAGAAAGAGGACTTTCCTTACATTATGGGTAGGGATTTTTCCGGTGTTGTCAGCGCAGTTGGTAAAGATGTGGCTGAATTCAAAATTGGTGATCCGGTCTTCGGTGTGTGTGACGTCGGTCAGGAGGGCGCCTATGCCGAGAGGATCGCGATGAAGGCGGCCATTGTAGCGAAAAAGCCGGATAGTTGGAGCCATGTGGAAGCAGCTGCATTGTCCCTTATCGGATTAACCGCGTTAGTAAGCCTGGAAGACACACTGGACCTCAAGTCCGGTGAAACGATTCTTATCCAGGGTGGGGCGGGCGGTGTCGCTGGCTTCGCTATTGAGCTTGCCAAGCACATCGGTGCGCGGGTCATCACAACGGCCAGCCCGTCAAATCACGATTATCTACGGAACCTCGGTGCTGATGAGATCATCGACTACAACACACAAGACTTCACCGAGGTTGTTATCAATTGCGATGCAGTGTTGGATACGGTGGGTGATGATGTGGCGGAGCGTTCTTTCGCCGTATTGAAACCGGGCGGACGTGCAGCCTTTATCGCGTCGGGGATGGAGCCGCCGAAGGCACCCAGGGGAGACGTGCAGTCTTTGCGACCCAAAGTGGGGCGAGATCGTCCACACCTCGATCGCATTATCGATCTGGTTGCCGGCGGAGCAATCGGTATCCCGGTGATCACGGAGTATCCGCTAGCTGAGGCCGCCGCTGCGCACAAAGTGAGCGAGGCGAGGCATCTGCGAGGCAAATTGGTGTTGAGGGTTCGTTAAGAGCTACGTAGTCCAACGAGGCCACCGTAGGCGCAGGCATTTGTCTGTCAAAGGCGAAGGCGCCGAAGTTTGGCCGTTGCCAAGGCCTTTAATAATTCGACGGATCTATCGTCCTTAACTCAAAAGCTGACACTAATCTTACCGAGCATCACGATCCCAACTGACCCATGTCCGGATTGAGGTTGATAGAGTGAGGAACGCGAGGCACGTCAGTTTGGTGTTGCGTGATTTTATGGTGCTCTTCTGAGCTAGCCCTTAAGCGGTTTAGGTTCGGATTGGGGAGTGATAACGGCCACAGCCAGTACGATAACGAGTAGCCCGAGACTAAACCATATCGCGGCGTCATATGACCCGAAGAGGTCTTTGCACACGCTAAATAGCGCTGGCCCGATGGCGCTGCCGACGACCATCATGGCCGCATTCATTCCACTTATCTCACCCAGGTATTGCCTTCCAAAGAACCGAATGAACGTCAGGTTGCTAAGTACATTCCATAGCCCTCCGGTGACACCGCGACCCACGACCCTCACCCAGTATCCCGACGTTGTAGCAAGATTCAGCAGTCCCGCCGCACCGACGATGAACATGGCCAACATCGTAACCAAGAGCGGTTTCAACGGAAGGTAGTCGGCGAGCCAGCTCGCCGATAGGCTGGTCGAGACCGACACTATCGCAAGCGGAAAGAAATAGCCGAAAGCCTCCTCGGCAGAACGCCCGCTTTGGGCGAAAATCGAGACGATGTGGAAGACTATCGCTGTGCTTATCACAGAATAAAAAGCTAGCGCCGTGGCATATATCCAGAAGACTGGGCTGCGTTTAGCCTCTGCCGGGGTCCTATTTGGATACGTTGGGATTTCATCAGGCGCATCGCCAATAGGACTCCCATCGGGAATTAAACCACACGATTCCGGTGTATCTCTCACGAAAACCATGGATAACAGAGCGAAAGCAACTCCAACAATGAGCGCCAGAGAAAAAAGCGCGCCGCGCCAGCCGAACTTAGTGATCAAAAACGCGAGAAAAACCGGCGCTAATGAGTAGGCAAGGGTCGCAACCACGCCGCGTGTTCCAGTCGCGAGACCGCGGCGTCTTTCATACCAGACCAGCAATACGTTTCTGGATGCGCCCGTTAGCACCCCTTGCCCTGTGAAGCGTACGCCGAAATATCCGATGAGAATGAGCGGAAAGGTGAGCATGACGGACGGCAGCGTGACCATTTGATTAACGATGGTAGCGAGGTAGTCAATGCACGCAATGAAAGCGACGAAGACGCCAAGACCGACGCTAGCACCAACGACAGAAATTCGCGCGCCAGTCCGATCGTAAAAGCGGCCAGCGCGGGTGAGAAAAAATGAACTCGTCAACGTACCTAATAAGTACGCGATGGAAAGTTGTGTGCGCGTTAAGTCGAAGGCTGCGATGAAATGATCGGTGAAGACAGCCATGCCCATGGTTTGGCCTGGTATGGACATGAGAATGCCACCCGTAGAGAAAATCCAAATGACGTTGCCGTAGAAGAACGGGAAGTTAGTGACGGTGAATGGCCAATCGGGCTGTAATCTGAGTCGAGGCATTTTCTTAGTTTCTGGCTGGGCTGGACGGCGGCGCCACCTAATTCTATGTGAGAACGGGCGTGCAGATGAGGATGGAGTATTGTTTGTAGAATGAATGCTATTCATTTAAAATGAATAGCATTCATTTGGGTCATTACTAGCTCATGGCAGTTATTCAATCAGCGGTATCGACGAGGACTGCGAGTTATCGCGACAACCGTGCGGCTATGCTCGAGTTGCTTGGCGAGGTACGTCGGCTCGAAGCAAAAGTCCGAGCACTATCATCTTCAAAAAAAGACTTATTCACCAAACGCCAACAAATACTGCCGCGCGCACGGGTCGCGACTTTGCTCGACAAGGGTTCGCCGTGGCTCGAGTTTTCGACTCTGTGCGGTCTGGGTATGCACGAAGATGATGGTCAGGAAAACGTGTTAGGCGGGTGTTTGATCGCCGGCATCGGTTATGTCTCCGGAGTACGTTGCGCGGTTTATGCAAACGATTCTGCCATCAAGGGTGGAATGCTCGCTCCCGCGTCGATCGGCAAGGTGCAACGCCTACAAACAATCGCCATGGAGAACAAGCTGCCGTTCGTCGGCCTCATTGAATCTGCCGGTGGCAACCTTACGGATATGTCGGATAGCTTCGTTCCGGGGGGCGGGATGTTTTACCGCCAAGGTAAGTTATCCGCGCTCGGATTACCGCAGATTGCAGTTGTGCATGGTTCCTCCACGGCTGGCGGCGCATACATACCCGGCATGTCGGACTACTCGATCCTCGTAAAAAACAACGCCAAGGTTTTTTTGGCGGGTGCACCATTGGTGAAAGCGGCAACTGGTGAGGACGCGGACGAACAACAACTCGGCGGAGCTGATATGCACACCCAGGTGAGTGGTGTGGGTGATTTCTTCGCACAGGATGATCGAGATGGGCTGCGCATCGCACGCGAGATCGTTGCGAAGCTTGGATGGAACGAAGGACGGGTATTGGAGGAGCCGAGAAGCTTTCAACAGCCGCGTTACGACACTGACGAAATTTGCGGCAGCGTTCCGGGCGATTATCGGCAACCTTATGATGTTCGTGAGGTGATCGCACGGGTGGTCGACGGATCGGATTTTCTCGATTTTAAACCGCGTTATGGATCGCACACTGTCTGCGGTTGGTCTGAAATAGAAGGTTACGCTTGTGGCTTGATTGGAAATAATGGACCGATCGACCCTGATGGTGCAGCGAAAGCAGCGCAGTTCATACAACTGTGCTGCCAAACGGGGACACCGCTTGTTTTTCTCCAGAACACGACCGGCTTTTTGGTCGGGACGCATGTCGAACGGTCGGGCCTGGTCAAGCATGGTTCCAAGTTCATCCAGGCGGTGGCCAACGCTCCGGTGGCTAAGATCACATTGATGATCGGTGCGAGTTACGGCGCTGGTAACTATGCCATGTGCGGGCGTGCCTTCGAGCCCCGCTTTGTGTTCGGGTGGCCAAATCATCGTGTTGCGGTCATGGGTGGGGAGCAGGCGGCGATGGTGATGGATATCGTTGCGCGCCGCAAAGCCGCCCGCTCCGGCGTCGAACCCGATGAGGCGGCATTGCAGGCGCAAAGAGAGTTGATCACGATTAAGATGGACGCGGCTAGCAGTGCTCTTTACGCAACTGCGAGGGTCTGGGACGACGGACTGATCGATCCGCGTGATACCCGTAAAATTTTGGCAATGACGTTGTCGATAAACGCTGAAGCGGAACGGCGTGATCTGAACCCGAACACTTTCGGCATCGCAAGAATGTAGATGACAACTGTGCTTCGCGGATGCTGAACCAACGGTTTCCCATGGGATGGAGCCCGACTCTCGACGGTTGTGTAGTCAAAGTGAGAAAGGTCAGTCCATGACCTTTACCAAAATCCTTATAGCCAACCGCGGTGAGATCGCAGTACGTGTCAATCGTACGGCACAGGCACTTGGTTACCGCACGGTTGCCGTATTTTCTGACGCCGACACGGATGCTTTGCATGTCGGCGTAGCGGATGAAGCAATCCAAATAGGACCCGCACCCGTCAAACAGTCCTACCTGAATATAGAAAAGATTATTGAGGCGTGCTGGATGACTGGTGCTGACGCTGTGCATCCTGGTTATGGCCTGTTGGCAGAGAACGCTGATTTCGCAGAGGCGTTGGCGAACGCGGATATTGCTTTCATCGGCCCGAGCGCGAAGGTGATTCGAGCGATGGGGGATAAGGCAGCTGCGAAGAAACTGATGTTGGCAGCTGGCGTACCGTGTATTCAGGGTTATTACGACGTTGAGCAAAGTGATCAGTGTCTGATCCGGGAGGCAGAGAGGATTGGTTTTCCGATCATGGTTAAAGCTGTTGCGGGAGGCGGCGGGCGAGGAATGCGGCTGGTTAAGGATCGTAGCGGCTTGGAGGATGCACTGGCGTTGGCCCGGGCAGAAGCTGAGAGCGCTTTCGGTTCCGGCGCGCTGATGCTCGAGCGTGCGATCGTTGCGCCACGCCACGTCGAGATCCAGGTATTCGCTGACCAGGCAGGTAACGTGATCCATCTCGGAGAACGCGATTGCTCCATTCAGCGCCACCATCAGAAGGTGTTAGAAGAGAGTCCGAGCCCCGCCGTAACAACGGCTCTTCGTCTGGCAATGGTCGGTGCAGCGGTCGCTGCGGCGAGGGCAATCGACTACCAGGGCGCCGGGACTGTTGAGTTTCTCCTTGAAGCGTCGGGCGAGTTCTATTTTCTCGAGATGAATACCCGTTTGCAGGTCGAGCATCCGGTGACCGAGATGATCACGGGTGTTGATCTAGTTGCCTGGCAGATCGCGGTTGCGGAGGGTGAGCCGTTACCTTTAGCGCAAAGGGAGGTCAAGTTTCGAGGGCATGCGATCGAAGCACGGCTGTGTGCCGAGGCGCCAACGCTGGGTTTTGAACCACAGACCGGCGTAATTACTACTTGGCTGCCGGCGTGCGGTGCTGGTATTCGGATTGATAGCGGCGTAGCCAGCGGCAGTGTCATCGGTCCGTATTACGACTCCCTGATGGCCAAGGTTATCGGCTATGGGGATACCCGCGTTGAAGCACGCCGAAATCTTTCGATGGCTTTGGAGGACACGCTGATTTTTGGCGTGCAAACCAATAGGCGTTTTCTCCTCGACTGCTTGGCGGCGGATGACTTTTTAGATGGTGCAGCAACTACCGCGTTTGTTGCTGAGACTTTTGGTGAGGGTGGGTATTCAGAGCCGGAGATTAACGATGTCTTGCTAAGCCTGGCTGCCGTGGAACTGCTCCGAACTACTGAACGTGCTTGGCCCGAATCGTTGACCGGTTACTCGTCAAGTTTTCCAGTAGCAACGCCGATGGTGCTGATGTTGAATGATGATCAATCGATCAGTGTTCATGTCGTACAGGCGTCCGAAGGAGAATTTCGCGTTGACTTTAACGAAGTAACCAAGGTCCTCCACGTCCAGGAGTCAGTCGACGGGCAGATCCACTTCGAGTGTGACGGCGTTCGGCGGCAGGGGATGTGTTTTCGGAGAGGGGATAATGTTGATGTGAGTGTGGGAGGCGTGAGTGTTTCGGCGCGCGACACACTAATGGACCCGCCGGTTGACGTGGACGAAGGCGGCACAGGGAAGATCCTAGCGCCCATGGACGGCGTTATCGTGCAGGTCGAAGTCGAGTCGAAGGTGCAAGTCGAGAAAGGAGATCTCTTGCTCGTTCTGGAAGCGATGAAGATGCAACATCGGGTCATAGCGGATATTTCAGGGAAGGTGGCCGAGGTAATCGTGAAAGAGGGAGAGCAGGTCGGGACTAGGACTCTGCTAGTCGAGATCGAGGCGGATAGCAGCTAGTCGATCGGGAGTGTTTTTGAATGGCAAGTAGAAAAGTTCGGATCGGCTGTGCTTCTGGCTTCTACGGTGACAGCCAGCTTGCGGCCCGACAGCTCGTTGAACTCGGGGAGATCGATTATCTCGTTTTCGACTATCTGGCCGAGGTGACGATGGCGATCCTTGCTCGCGCGAAGGCCAAAGACGCCGAAAACGGCTACGCACTTGATTTCGTTAAGGTAACCATGCGCGACATCATTAAAGACGTTGCGGCCCGCGGTATCAAGGTGGTGGCAAACGCCGGCGGCGTAAATGCGCTGAGGTGCGCACGCGCGTTACGTGAGCTTTGTGAGGTGGCAGGCGTGGATCTTAAGGTCGCAGCGGTATACGGCGATGACATAGTAGAGATGGCGGACAATCTGCGCGATTCCCAGGTTCGTGACATCGCGACTGGCCAGACCTTACCCGGGAAGTTGCTGTCAATGAATGCCTATCTTGGCGCGCACCCTATCGCTTGCGCGTTGGCGGCGGGCGCCGACATTGTGGTCACCGGACGGGTCGTCGACAGTGCGGTGGTATTAGGGCCGTTGTTGTATGAATTCGGCTGGGACAACAATGACTACACAAGGCTGGCTGCTGGCTCGCTAGTCGGACATGTGCTCGAATGTGGGTGCCAGGCGTCTGGTGGGTTGTTTACGGACTGGCAGGACGTCGAGGACTGGGACAACATGGGCTACCCGATCGGCGAAGTTGACGCCGACGGGAGCTTTGTCGTGTCCAAACCACCTGGTACTGGTGGTCTCATCGTGCCTGGCGCGGTCGCTGAGCAAATTCTCTACGAAATTGGTGATCCGGCCAACTATCTGCTGCCGGATGTTACCTGTGATTTTACCAACGTCGTACTCGAACAGGTCGGCGAAAATAAAGTCCGGGTCAGCGGTGCGGTCGGAAAAGCACCTGGGACGCAATATAAATGCTGTGCAACCTACCAGGATGGGTTTCGTCTGCTCTTCACATGCATGATCGGCGGTATCGATGCGGTTGCAAAGGGCAGGCGTGTCGCGGATGCCGTGGTCAAACGGGTACAGAGAGTCTATCGGCAACGCGGCCTGCCTGATTTTCGCGCGGTGAGTGTAGAAACCATCGGGGCTGAAGATACCTACGGACCGCATTCACGGGTGACGGATGTGCGAGAAGTCTTGGTGAAAATTGGTCTGCAACACGATGTTCGCGAGGCGCTCGATTTCTTTGCTGCCGAAGTGTTTTATCTCTTTACTTCGACCTCTCAGGGTTTGACCGGAGCGCCGAGCGGCCGGGCGCGTCCCTCACCCATGGTCAGGATTTTCTCTTTCCTGATCGATAAATCACGGGTCCCGGTAACGGTCGAAGTAGATGGTAAAACCATCTCGAAAACAGTTTACTCCGGGTCGGAACCGGTCGGTGTGGATGTGCCAGCGGCGCGCGGTGATGGGGAAGAGTTCAAACCTAAAGGTGCGGTGACGCATGTGCCGCTGATCCGGTTGGCATGGGGGCGCAGCGGTGATAAGGGAGACATCTGCAATGTTGGGATAATCGCGCGCAGACCGGAATTCGTGCCGCTGTTACGGGCGGTGTTAACCAAAACAGCGGTTGCGGAGTATTTCGCCCATATTTGTGATGGGCCAGTGGAACGATTTGAGTTGCCAGGGATAAACGCGTTCAACTTCGTGTTACACGATGCGTTGGGCGGCGGCGGAACCGGATCGTTGCGCATGGACCCCCAGGGTAAGGCGGCGGCGCAGATGTTGTTGTCAAAAGAAATTGCCGTACCAGCCGCTTGGCTGGTATCGGGTGGGCTGTTGGCGTAATAAGTGGCTACCCGCAGGGAAAGGTTGGAGGAACGTGAGGGCGCGATAGTCAGCGCTGCACGTACGGTTTTTCTGGAGAAAGGCTACGAGAAGGCGACTATGCTTGAAATCGCGAATCTCGCTGGTGTTGCGCAGGGCTCGACCTACTTGTATTTCCGTAATAAACAAGCGGTGTTGGGAGCAGTGCTCGGTGATTTCTACGCACAGTTGACTGCAAGTGCACGTGACGGCTTGGGTGAAATACCGGAACGGCGGACGCTGGACCGACTTAATTTCTTGGCCCATCACCACCTGGAATGGGTACTGGGCGACTGGAAATTGATGTTATTGGGAGTGTCGCTCCTAAGAGATAAACCGGATTACGCTGAATCAGAGACGTATCAACTCAATCGTGAATACATTGCTGCGTTCGACGAAGTCCTGCGCTACGGGATAAGTCGAGGCGACGTCCGTGACGATGTGCCTCTATGGTTACTGCGCGATCAGTTCTTCGGCACTTTAGAATACATCGCAAGAACGCTGGTATTGAGGAATAAACAGGACGAGATGGATGTAGCGGTCGACACAGTGCTGAGTGTGATGTACACGGGTATGCAAGTCGACGAAAGTGACACTGACGCCGGTGGAGTGAGATCGTTGATCGAAAGGCTAGAGGTGTCCGTCGAACGATTGGAGGCTGGCGGATAGGAGACTAGAAGTGGATTTCTACACCCACGAACATCGAGAGATCCAGCGTACGGCGCAAAAACTCATCGAAAAAGATGTTAACCCTTATGTGGAGCAATGGGAGCAAGAAGGCCTTTTCCCTGCCCACGAAGTGTTCAAGAAGTTCGGTGAGGCTGGCCTGCTTGGGATCACCAAACCGGAAGCATACGGAGGCGCGGGACTCGACTACGGCTACAACGCGGCCTTTATCGAGGCTCTGGGTGATGTGGATTGCCTGTCCATACCTACCGCCCTTGGCGTACAGACGGATATGGCGACACCGGCACTAGCGAACTTCGGTTCAGACCAATTACGCAGTGAATTTCTGGCGCCGGCCGTAAGTGGAGATTACGTTGCGTGCATCGGTGTATCGGAGACCGGCGCTGGTTCGGACGTTGCCAACATCAAAACTCACGCGCGTAAGGATGGCGATGATTATGTGATTAACGGTCAAAAAATGTGGATCACCAATTCCATCCAGGCAGATTATATGGTGACCCTGGTCAACACTGGCGATGGACAGGCGCATAAAAACAAAAGTCTAGTGGTGATCCCAATGGACACACCTGGCGTTGAGCGGGCCAAGAAGCTCGATAAAATGGGTTTGCATAGTTCGGATACGGGGCTCATTTACTTCGAAAATGTGCGAGTCCCACAGCGTTTCCGCATCGGGGCTGAGGGTCAGGGCTTTATCTATCAGATGCAGCAGTTTCAGGAAGAACGTATGTTCGTCGCGATCAGCGTGTTGCGCGTATTGGAGCGTATTATTGCGACCACAATTGACTATACTCGACAACGCATGATCTTCGGTAAGTCGGTTCTCGACAATCAAGTGGTGCATTTTCGTCTAGCCGAATTAAAAACAGAGGTGGAGTTACTGCGTAGCCTCTCGGAAAAAACGGTGCGTCAATATATTGTTGGCGAAGATACCCTGGCCTATGTTTCGATGCTGAAGCTTAAGGCCGGCCGCCTAGCCCGTGAGGTAGTCGACAGTTGCCTGCAGTATTGGGGTGGAATGGGTTACATGGATGAGACCCCAATCTCCCGGTTCTTTCGTGATCTCCGCCTTTTGTCAATCGGTGGGGGTGCGGACGAGGTGATGCTGACCATAATAAGTAAACAGATGGGGATTGCTCCAGGAAGCCGTGGGGATTGATATGCCCACGCGTGAATTCTCTGCTTGTCCCCACGACTGCCCCAGTACCTGCGCGTTGGAGGTGGAGAAGATCGACGAACACAGCATCGGCCGGGTTTACGGCGCGAGCGAAAACTCTTATACCGATGGAGTTATTTGTGCAAAAGTCGGCCGGTACGCAGAGCGATTACATCACCCGGAGCGTCTTGGTGTCCCACTACGACGGATCGGCGCGAAGGGCGACGGAATTGCGGCTTTCGAATCCTTGTCCTGGGATGCGGCGCTAGACGAAGTCGCCGAGAAACTTACCCGAGCGACCGTGCAGTACGGCAGCGAAACGGTATGGCCGCATTTTTACGCTGGCACAATGGGTCTAGTGCAACGGGACGGTATTGAGCGGCTGCGCAACACTATGCACTATTCACGTCAGCATGGGACGATTTGCAGTACCGTATGTGACGCTGGCTGGCTGGCTGGTACTGGCATAAAACGCGGAGTTGATCCACGAGAAATGGTCGACAGCGATCTAATCGTGGTCTGGGGCGGTAACCCAGTCAACACACAGGTCAACGTCATGCATTGGATCGCCAAGGCGCGACGCGAACGCGGTACTAAACTGGTGGTGGTGGATCCTTACCGTACCGGTACTGCTGAAAAAGCGGATCTGCATTTGATGGTTCGACCCGGCACCGACGGCGCGCTAGCGTGTGCGGTAATGCATGTGCTGTTTGGCGAGGGGTATGCGGATCGCGAATACATGTCGAATTACACCGATGTGCCGGATGAACTTGAAGTGCATCTTGCCGACCGTACGCCGTCCTGGGCTGAGACCATCACCGGTGTCCCGGCGGAGAATATCGTGCGTTTCGCCCGTTTTTACGGTAAAACACAGCGCGCTTTTATCAGGCTCGGGTACGGCTTTTCGCGATCGCGTAACGGCGCGAGCAATGTCCACGCAGTAAGTTGCCTTCCGGCGATTACCGGTGCCTGGCAACATCCGGGCGGCGGCGCACTGTATACCAATCACGGGATGTACCGTCTAGACCCCACCCTGATCCAGGGATTGGATGTTCGTGACGAGAGCATACGGATCCTCGATCAATCACGTATAGGTCCCATTTTATGTGGCAGCCACAGTGATCTTGGCGACGGTCCGCCGGTTACCGCACTATTCATCCAAAATACCAACCCGATGATGGTGTCTCCTGCTTCAAACGACGTTCATTCCGGGTTCCGCCGTGAGGACTTGTTCGTCTGTGTGCATGAGCAGTTCATGACCGAGACTGCAGCAATGGCGGACATCGTGCTGCCGGCGACCATGTTTCTGGAACATGATGATCTCTATCAAAGTGGCGGACACACTCATCTATATGCGACCCGTAAGGTTGTTGAGCCATACCGTGAATGTCGTTCAAATCACTGGGTGCATTGCGAGCTCGCGAAGCGGTTGGGCGCGAAACATCGCGGCTTCGACATGAGCGCTTGGGAGATCATGGATGAGACGCTCAAGCGGTCAGGCTACCCGGGAGCTGATGAGATCTATGCGGCGCATTGGCACGATTGTAGCGTGGATTTTCGCGCAGCCCATTTCCTCGATGGATTCGGAACTGATGACAAACGATTTCATTTTAAGGTGGATTGGTCGCGACTGGGGCCGTGTCACAACGCGATGCCGGAGCTTCCCGATTTTGTAGCAACGATCGACGCTGCTGATACGGAACACCCGTTTCGGTTAGTGACGGCCCCGGCACGAAACTATCTGAACAGTAGCTTCACCGAAACACCGACTGCAAAGAAGTCCGAAAAACGACCGACCGCGTTTGTTAACATCCAGGACTGTGAGGAGCTGGGTCTCCACGGAACCGAACGCGTCAGAATTGGGAATCGGCAGGGTAGTGTAGTGGTGCATGTGCGTCCGTTCGAAGGTGTTCAACAAGGTGTGTTGATTGTAGAGAGCATCTGGCCCAACCATGCCTTTGAGGAAGGTGTTGGTATCAATGCTCTGGTGAGCGCCGATCCCGCGCCACCCAACGGCGGCGCCGTGTTTCACGATACGGCGGTGTGGTTACGCCGCGTATAGAATAGGCAGTGAAACTGGTAGAGAGGCACATGTGTAATGAGCAATAAGTTATCCGAATATGACGCCGTGATAGTCGGTGCCGGGTTCTCTGGTTTGTACATGTTGTATCGACTGCGAGAACAAGGTCTTACGGCGCGGGTGTTTGAAGCGGCAGGTGGAATCGGTGGCACATGGTATTGGAATCGCTACCCCGGCGCCCGTTGCGATGCAGAGAGCATGGAATACTCGTATGAGTTCTCTTCTGAAGTGCAGCAAGAATGGGAGTGGACCGATCGATATGCAAAACAAGCGGAGATCCTCGAATACATCGAGTACATTGCGGATCGTTTCGAATTGCGCGATGGCATCCAATTAAATACACGGGTCAGCGCGGCGGCTTTCGATGAGGAAACCAACCGATGGACGTTGCGGATTCCAGATGGAGCGGTCTCCGCGAAGTACTGCATAATGGCAACAGGTTGCCTGTCGTCGTTCAATAAACCAGATATCGAGGGCATCGATTCGTTTTCCGGCGAGGCTTATTACACGGGCCACTGGCCACATGAGGGCGTTGATTTCCACGGTAAACGCGTTGCGGTCATCGGCACCGGCTCTTCTGGGATACAGTCGATCCCAGTGATTGCCGAGCAAGCAGCGCACTTACATGTCTTTCAACGCACGGCAAATTATTCGATACCGGCACACAATTGGAAGTGGGACCCTGCTGCCCAGCGAAGATTCAAAGCTGGTTACGACGCTTTCCGAGAAAGTAATCACCGAAGTCTGCTTGGCGCAAACATGCGGGAGCATGACAGATGTGCGGCGGACGCAACTCCAGAGGAGCTGGAGAAAGAATATCAGGCCCGGTGGGAAGCTGGCGGCCTTCCATTCCTAGCGTCATTTGCGGATTTGATTTTTAATCCTGAGGCAAACAAAACCGCTGGAGATTTCGTGAAACGTAAGATTCGCGAAACGGTGAAAGACCCTGTAGTAGCGGAACTGCTGATCCCTAAAAACGAATTCGGCTGCAAGCGCTTGTGTGTTGATAGCGGTTACTACGAAACCTTCAACCGCGCTAACGTAACGCTCGTTGATATAAGCGCGACACCCATAGAGGAAATCACCGCTAACGGGTTAATGATAGACGGACGGAACTATGATGTGGACGTCATCGTTTTTGCGACAGGTTTTGACGCTATGACGGGAACTTTGAATAGGATTGATGTTCGCGGTAGGGGGCGGCAAGCTTTGAAAGAAAAATGGTCCGCTGGCCCGCTGACCTATCTCGGAGTCAGTGTCGCTGGGTTTCCAAATTTTTTCACTATCTCGGGGCCGGGGAGCCCGTCCGTGCTGTCAGTCATGACGCACACGATAGAACAGCATGTGAATTGGATAAGTGATTGCATTGCCTATTTGCAGGAACACGACCTTAGAACGATTGAGCCGACCACCGAAGCGGAAGACGCTTGGGTAGAACATGTAACGGAAGTAGCCAAGCCTACTGTGTTCTATAAAGCGAATTCCTGGTACATGGGTGCCAATATTCCCGGCAAGCCGAGTGTGTTTATGCCATATTTCGGTGTGTTGCCATATGTGGAGAAATGTAACGAGGTGGTAGAACGAGGCTACGAGGGGTTTGTGCTGGATTGATCAGTACTAACTACGATTGAACTTGGGTACCTATGGGCACTCGCTTTAACTCCCGAGAACTGGAGGTTTTTTTCACCCACCGAAGCATGCTCCTACATGGTCGGGTTCAACTATTTCGGGTCTTCCCATTCAGGATACGCACCGGAATCAAGCGTTGCATTGAGCTTTTGCATCAGGTAGTCGCCGTAAATGACCGGCGTTTGCACCGGGTGCTCTGCTGAAATACAACTCGGCAACGGAGCGATCTCAGTGTGCAAACCGGGGTCGAAGAAAAACGCGATCGAATAGCGGTGTCGCTCAGCACTGCTTTGGACCCGATGCGGCGTTGAAATAAAACGTCCATTGCTCCACCGGTGCAGTATATCTCCCGTATTAATGACAAAAGACCCAGGTATACATGGCACATCGATCCACTTACCGTCGGTATTGCTAACCTGTAATCCCCCCACGTCATCCTGTGCAAGGATGGTTACGAACCCATAATCGCTGTGTGGCGCTGCGCCGAACAGGTCTTTCGGACTTGCAGTCGGTAGCGGCGGGTAATGCAATAAGCGCAGAAACGTCGTCGGACGCACGAAGTGTTGGTCCAGATCAGTGACGCCGGTGCCTAGCGCCACCGCGATAGTTTGTACCAATCGTCTTCCCAACTGGTGCATGGCAAGCTCGTAGGCTGTTAATGCTTCGCGGAACCCAGGCAGACCCTGCGGCCATTGATTGGGACCGGCCATGGGTGCTCCCGCCAACACATCGGGATCGTCCGGACCAAGTTCGTGCAACGCCATAAATGAGTCACACTGATTGGGTTTGGCCTCGCCGGGCGTGTCGCCAGTTTTAATGGGTAGGAAACCACGCTGGAATTCGTTTATCTCGATCCGCATCTTTTCCGCATGGGGCAGGCGATGAAACCGGCGGGATGCTGTAAAGAGATCATTGATGAGCGTTTGTTCGACACCGTGGTTAATGATCAGTCCGAACCCGACTTGGGAATAAGCAAACGCGATTTCCGAGGCGACTGCGTTCAGGCCTGATTCGGAATCGTCAAACAATGCCCCGATGTCGATGATCGGTATCTTGTCGAACTTCCCTTGTCGAACTTGTGACATAGTTACTCGATCAATCTTTTCGCACGTAACCCCGCGCCATCATTTCTCGACGGAAAAAGATTGCGGACTCCACTACGTCCTGATCCGGTAGCGGAGGATTTTGAATGATCTGCGTGCTGTAGCGCTCCGTTCTTGCGCAGATCATCCATGGTCCCGGCTCAGTCATCGCGACTGATAGCTGTGAACGCAGTGAATCTAGGTCATCGCTTTCCACCACTTTTTCGGGCAGTAGTCCGGAAGCGCGTGCGACATCGGCGAGGTTCAAGCCCGCCGCAGTTGCCGATTCGGCGTCGCCTGCTCCAATGGAGCCATAGGTGCAGTTGTCTAACATCAAGATCACGAGGTTCGCTGGCGCATGCCTGGCAATCGTCGAGAGTACACCGATCCCTGCAATCATGGAGCCGTCGCCCTCAATCGCGACAACTCGTTGCTCGGGTGTTGCCAGCGCCAGCCCAAGCGCAATCGCGGTGGGGTAACCCAGTTCCATGTTGTAGATCGTAGCCGGTTGATGATCTTCGTTGTAGAGCACGCCAGAATTCTTACTCGGTCCGAAGATGACCGCTGCGTCGCCTCTCGCTTTGACGAACTCCCTGATGGTTTCCACGTGATCCATAAGATTATGTGCCTGCGACCTGTGGTGGGAATAACAGGCCAACGACGCTTTTCTGGCCGCGTACCGTTATCAGTGCTTGTTCGACCATGCTAGCGGTTCGGTCACGGTCGTCGACGACCATATGTGGAATGCCTAAGCCTTCAAGAACGCCCGCGCCGGTGAGCCGGGTTGCGGCGTGGTAGTCAAAACGCTCTCCGAGAACGCGGCTGTGGCCGATGAGGAGCAACAAAGGTGTTCGCTGAATCTGGGCTCGTGCAAGGATTAGGCCGCAATAACCAACACCCGAGCCTTCCATCAGCGCCAC
>CAZBOQ010000162.1:0-3777 GCA_964493555.1 uncultured Gammaproteobacteria bacterium
GACTCGCGATATGAGAATTTTCGGTTTGACCTAAAGAGTGTTATCGCGGATAACACGTCGGCAGCGGGTTTTGTTACCGGCGGTAGGACTGCGCGCGTTAGTGATGATGACTTACGTACGATGGGCGTGGTTTTGGAGAAAAACGGTAACGTAGTTGAAACGGGGGCCGGGGCGGCTGTATTAGGACATCCGGCGAACGCGATCTCGATGTTAGCCAACATGCTGGCTGAACGCGATGAGGAGATCCCTGCGGGCACCTTCATCATGACCGGTGGAATTACTGCTGCCGTAGCGGTAGATCCGGGCGACAGCTTCAACGTTCGGTACCAAGGGTTGGGATCGCTGACTATGCGGTTCGTTTAGCGTGGACGAATTGTTTAGTCAATTGACAAGCTTGTAGAATGTTGTGCTCGCTGTGGACTACGGCGGATCGTTAGCACGCTTAATCAGGGGGAGTAGCTAGTGAAAATGAGTAATGCACGGACCATAACAGTCATGGGTCTTTTGTTGGTGGCTATTGCTGCCTGCGAGGCGCCACTGCGTCTCGAGCAGGTCGAGGAAGCTAAGCTTGAGCCGATCCGGCGATCAGACCTTTTCCAGGCCGCCGCGTCTAACGGCGAGGTCTTGGTGGTGGTCGGTAATCAAGGATTGGTTATCCGTTCAGAAGATGGTGGCGTGCAATGGAGCCGTCAAAGCCTGCCCGGTTGGCCGGGTTTGATCGATGTCAAAGCATGTCCCAATGGAAATCTCGCCGCACTAGCATTCGAAAATCAAGTGTGGATGTCACAAGACAATGGTGCGACTTGGGTGGCGCGAGCTTTTGAATCACAGGAGGAAATGCAGGGTCTGACCTGCGATCTAGAGAATCGCCTTTGGGTGGTGGGAAGTTACTCGACCATCATTTCGAGCACCGATGAAGGTAAAACGTGGCACACGTTTTCGACTGAAGAAGACACGATTTTTACTACTATTCAGTTTTTGGACCGTGACAACGCCTTCGTCACTGGTGAATTTGGTGCCGTCTTTAAGACCACCGACGGCGGTGGTCATTGGGAGCCGGTTACAATCTTGCCTGATGAGTTTTACGCCCAGGCTACTTATTTTAAAGATCTTAACGAAGGTTGGATTATCGGCTTGGGTGGCGCTATTTGGCACACCATTGACGGCGGTCAGAATTGGGCTCTGCAGGAAACGGCAACCAACGCCCCGTTATACGGGATTACCCCATCGGGGAACGAGCTCTATGTGGTTGGCGGCGAGGGGGTGGTGCTGCGGTTTAGTGGTGAGGCTTGGGTGCGTCTAGATCATAACCAGCCGATACGGCTGTTTCTCCGTGCGGTACTGCCAGTGGGCGATGATAAATTATTGATCGCCGGTCGTGCGGGGGTACTACATGTGCTAGCAAAAGAGGACCTACGTGCGATGTCGGATGCCGTTAAGGGAGGGAGCCAATCGTGAAAAAATTCGATGTCAGCCAGATTTTCCCAGTATTCGGTAACTTTCTGTTTAACAATCGTCGCACTGTGCTGGTGGTAATTTTCGGCGTAACAGTCTTTTTTGCGTCGAAAATCCCGTTGGTGAAGATGTTATCGGATTTTGCCGATTTGCTGCCGCAGGACCATCCCTATATCGAATTGCACAACAGCATTCGCGATAACTTCGGTGGTGCAAACATCATCGCCCTCTCGGTCGAGGTCGACGAGGGAACGATTTTCACTAACGAGACCTTAGACCGGATCCATCGCGTCACTCAGAAGCTCGATATGGTGTCCAACATCAATCACAATCTGGTCACCAGTCTCACTCATCGCAACGTTCGGAAGATTTTCCTTACCCCGAACGGCACCATCCAATCGGAGAATTATTACGATCCGCACCGCGGCGAGTACACCGAAGATGAACTGTTGCAGATCCAAAGCAACGTAATCGCGAGTCCCAATGTTTACGGTTTGTTGGTGGCGCCCGATCTTAAGGCCGCGTTGGTCAAGGGGACGCTTAACGAGGGCTCGCTCGATTATGGTGATGTATTTGAAGAGATACAAACAATCCGTGACGATGAGACGGTCGACGGCGTCACCATTTGGGCTACCGGTTACCCGGTACTAGTGGGGTGGGTAGATTCCTACGGCCCTCAGATCGTTCAAATCTTTTTCTACACGGTCATCATCGTGCTGTTGATTCTGTTGGTGTATAGCCGCCGGCTTTACGGCGTGTTGCTGCCGACGGTCGGTATGATACTGACCGCCCTGTGGGGCGTCGGGTTCATGGGTACGTTCGGCTACAACCTCGATCCCTTGATGCTGGTCGTGCCATTCCTTATCTCCGCGCGTTCGATGTCACACGGTATTCAAAAAGTTGAACGCTATTACCTCGAACTCTCACGCACCGGCGACAAGGAGCAATCCGCACGCAATACCTTCAATGCCCTGTTCCGACCAGGCGGCTTGGCAATCGTCGCCGATGCCTGTGCGTTGGCACTGATAGGCCTTGGCTCGGTGCCGATCAACGACAAGATGGCGGTTTACGCTTCATTCTGGGCGGTTTGCATGGTGGTGACGGTATTGGTTACGGTGCCGATGTTATTGGCGGTCTTGCCGCAACCCAAGAGGACTGAGCTTAGGCACGGGTTTGTGCGTCAAATTTTCCCGTGGATGGCTCAGGGTGTTGCTACACCGTTCCGGGCCAGGTCAATACTGTGGTTCTGTCTTGTCCTTGCGCTATCGGCATCGTATTTTGCCTCGTGTGTAAAGATCGGTGAGCCCGAACCCGGCTCACCCTTATTGTTTCGCGATCACGACTTTAATATCTCCTCGGCGCAAATCAATGAACGCTTCCCGGGGTCAGAGGAGCTTTTTATCATTGCCCGCACCTCGGAACCGGGTGGCTTGAAGCGGCCCGAGGTACTCAAGGCACTGCGCGATTTTCAGCAGTACATGTTGCTGGATGAGAACCTAGGCGGGGCCAAAGGTATTCCGAATCTGGTTAGCCAGGTCAGCCAGATGACCCGTAACGACGATCCGCGTTGGTCGGTGATACCGACCGAGGCGAGTGATGCCGGTGGCGTGATGTACATGTACATGATGTCCGCGCCAATACCTGGTGCCTTGTCCGAATATCAGGACTCGGATGATCAGGTTGCTAACATGGTGTTCTATTACAAAGATCACACCGGCGAAACGATCCGACGAGCGATCCACATGGCGAAAACGTGGATCGAAGAAACCGGTAGCAAGATTGAAGGTCTGCAAATCGATCTCGCTGGCGGGCCGGTTGGTGTCACTGCAGCGATTAACGAAGAGGCATTCGATCCCAACGTAATTGTCGTTCCGGCGGTGCTCATTCTCATCCTCCTTTTTACGCTGTGGTTTTACAGTTCTTGGGCCTCTGGAGTTCTAATTTTGGGCACGATGACTTTCGCTACTACATTGTCTTACGCCTGCATGGGGATCATGGGGATCGGACTCAATGTGAATACCGTACCGATGATCGCAGTCGGTATTGGACTGGGCGTCGATTACGCCATCTATATGATGGACCGTATGAAGGAGGAGATGCTTACTGCCAATAACATCAATGAGGCTATCGTCTCAGCGGTTAGCACTACCGGGGTTGCTATAGCGATCACTGCGATTACCCTCATCGGCGGTATCATTCTGTGGATCTTTATTTCGGAACTGCGTTTCCAGGCGGATGCCGCTAAGTTGTTGATGATCATGCTCGTTTTGAATGCGATGGCGTCGTTCTTTCTGGTCCCTGCTTGGGTGGCAACGTTTAAAC
>CAZBOQ010000163.1:0-19396 GCA_964493555.1 uncultured Gammaproteobacteria bacterium
TTCTTAGACACTAATTCGATGTTAGGGTTGCCAAATCTTCACGCGCATCGACGTTGCCCTGTTGTGCGGCCAACGTGAACCAGCGGATCGCCTCGTCGATATCCTGCTCCACACCTTTCCCCGAGCGATACATGTAACCCAGATCGTATTGAGCGGCGGCGTGGCTCTGGCTCGCTGCACGTTGATACCACCTAACGGCCTCGCCATGATCCTGGGCAACGCCTTTGCCCGAACGGTACATATAGGCCAAGTTGTATTGCGCGGACGAGTGACCCTGTTCCGCGGCCGACCGGTACCACTTTACTGCATCAATGTCGCTCTGTGGCGTGCCTGCCCCGGTTGCGTGAGAGATAGCGAGACTGAACTGTGCCTTACGATGATTCTGGTCAGCCGCCAAGCGGTACCACTTAACGGCTTCAACATCGCTCTGAGTGACACCATCACCAAAAGCGTGTGCTACGGCTAGGGTATATTGCGCTTCTGCATTACCCTGCGCAGCCGCGGCGCGGTACCACCGAGCCGCGGCTGCCGGCTCGCGCAACACACCGGCCCCAGCGCTATGCAGATAGCCGAGATGCAGTTGCGCTTCTGCGTCTCCACGCTCGGCAAGTATCGAGAACAGTTCAAACGCAGTTGTATAGTCCTCCTGTACCAGCGCTACTTTCGCGACTTTCGCTATCTCAATTTCAACGACTTTTTGGCGGGTATTTTGGTCGAACTCCTGCGTTACTTCTGCCTCGGTCTCCTCCAATACCGCATCGGCATTAACGCCTGTATCCAACTCAACTACCGGTGCTCCCGGTTTAGGAATCTCCCCAGGTTTTTTCTGCCGCACCAGGCGTCCGAACAACGACTTAACGCCTCCACCCAGTTTGGCAACCATTGTATTGCGCGGTGTCGCAGTTACCGTACCAGTTGCTGCTAGAGCGTCGGTGTTTTCCGGTATCGTCGCACCATTGCTATGGACAGCCAATGTCGTGTCCGCAGCAATCTCGCCAGCAGCCATTTCGTCGCTCGCAGCATCTACAATCCCATTACTAATACCGTCCGGTACCTGGGATACCACCCTGCCTGAGTCGGTGCCGGCGTATATCGCCCGCAAACGAGCGCCCGCCTCGGTATGACCCTGCTCCGACGCTCGCCGATACCAGGTAACCGTCCAACTCTCGTTCGCCTCTACGCCCAAACCTTGCTGGTACATCGCGCCAAGCGCAAACTGCGCCGCGGCACTACCACGCTGAGCTAAGCTTTCGTATTCGCTGAATGCAACAGAGTTATTGCCGACGGCAAGTTCCTGCGCGGCAGACGCTAGTGCAGTCTGTTCCTCACTCAATACAGGCGACGATTCAATAGAGGGCGCTAGTTCTGGTTCAATGTGGTCAATGCTCGGCTCGACGTCTGCTGTGGTGACCTCATTAACCAATTCCGGACGATCCTCCTCGGGAATCGCGTGGACAATTGCTATCTGCTGGCCATCAGCTTCCATAAGGCTTTCGAGGTTTTGCCGTGCACCCTGGTGACCCTGTGCGGCCGCACGTTCGTACCAGTGACGGGCACGCCCGTCATCCGGTAAGACGCCCTCACCGAGCAAGTACATATTCGCCAAATTAAACTGCGCGTCCACCTCACCCGCTTCAGCGGCGTCAGCGTATAACGAAGCCGCTATCGATAGATCTCGTTCTACGCCTTGACCGGATTGATAAAGTGCGCCTAACAGCGATTGAGCTTTCGGATTGCCGCGCCCAGCCGCAGGCACAAGCTCGCGCACAGCATCACGATAGTCGCCGCGCACCATTGCCCGCTCAGCAGCAACAAGGTCCTCGTCACCGATGCCTGAAGACGAAAACTCCCGCGTTTCGTTTGGCGGTTGCGCTGAAGTAGGCTCCGTAGCAAGATCCGCCTGCGCAGAATCACCCGAGAACAACAGACCGATTAACGAGCAAGCGACAAAAATGCTGTGGAACGCCTTCACACTAAGTGCCCTCTAGACTATATATCGCCAAATATCAGTCTCGTTAATGCGATATGTAGTGTAACACGAGTAAAATCGGTCCCAAGCTACTATATCCCCTGCTATTATCATTCTATGAACAGCACAGCCCGCATGCGCAAGTCACTGCGTGCCCGCGCCCACCACCTGAACCCCATCGTGCGAGTCGGGCAAAGTGGCCTCAGTCACGGCGTTTTCCAGGAGGTGAAACGGGCTTTGCATGATCACGAACTCATCAAAGTTAAACTTACACTGGAAGATCGTAGGCAACGCCGCCTTGCGATAACGACACTCTGCGAGGAAAGTGGCGCTGAGTGCATCCAGTCCATCGGCAACGTTGCTGTACTTTATCGACCACGTTCAGCTGAATCAGTGGATTGAACTCACCGGTGTAACGATACACTAAACGATCATGCGAGAACTCTTTCCCATGCTAGCTAGTCTGATCATGACAGGCTGTAATCTTTCTGCCGAGAGACCAGACCTCGAACCCTATTCTGATCCAGAGGTTCTGGAACAGATAGAGGTAGGGCAAATCCTCAATTCGGTAGCCATGCTCAACGGTAGAAACATCGAAGTGTCCGGTCTGGTATCGAATCTCGGAAGAAACGGATTGCGTTGGTGGGGATTTCAAATCGGCGACGGCGGCGAACATGAGTTACCGTGCTACGAGCGCAACTGGCATTCACAGCGGCGTGGGTTGCTCCATCAATTGCTGCGCTTAGCAGCTGCGGAACAACGAAAAATCCGCGTAGCTGGAAAACTGAGTCCCGGTCCACGCTTGGAACTTGATTGGATCGAGTATGACGGCATCAAGTACGACACCGACGCGCCGGATACCCTGCACGGGACGGTGTTGTAACGCTTAGATTGCTGTTAAATAGAGCTCGTCCGGGAACCCTCTATGGCTGCAAGCGTTGCACGGTCCAAGGGCCTCCCACGTACCCGTCGTCTTTACGGGTCAAAGTTCTATTCCATTGTCCACGATCATGGGCCCGGCCCTCAGCGCCAACCCATAACTCGATCTGTTCTATGAATACCCGGTAGCCGCCCCAATGTGGAGGGCGTGGCACCGAGGAGTCACCTATCCCGAATTCACGCTCGCGCTCGGCAAGCACTCCAAGGAGTTCGGTTCGCGTAGCGATCGGTTCGCTTTGCTCGCTGGCCCATGCAGCGATCTGCGCCATACGATGTCGACTGGCAAAATACGCATCGGATTCACTTTCGGGTGAAAACACGACAGGGCCGCGCAATCTAATCTGGCGCTGCTGCTCGTCCCAGTGGAATACACCAGCCGCGTGCGGATGTTTTTCCAAATCATCACCTTTGGGACTTTGACGATTGGTATAGAAGACAACGTAACCGGGATCAGCGACAAAGCCACGGCATAACACCATGCGCGAAGACGGGCGGCCAGCCGCATCCACCGTCGCAATGCTCATCGCTAAAGGATTACGTCGACGCGACGCTTGCGCTTCCTCAAACCAACGTTGCACCAGCGTGAAAGGTTCATGAGGCAAGGGATCGGCAAGTGACGGATCCTTCGGAGTGTCTTCGAATGGCATTTCAATATTGGTCCAGCAACACCGCTAATAACTCAAGTAGCGATCAATGATCGCGATGATCTGGCGAGCACTGAGATCGGGCCTCGCCAGGCCGAACCAAGATACATTCTGTCTCTCCAAGACGGCGTGGATGTATTCGGCATTGACCTTGCCTCCAGGACCGCGACACTGTTCGGGTAATTGCGCCAGTGCCCGTACCGCACCGCCAAGCACCTGTTCTCTGGCAGCCGGATTTGCATTACTGACAGTTTCCTCCGCCGTTTCCCCACCGCCAACGGTTGCCATGAACTGCATCAGTTGCTCCAGCGGCTCAGGCACTCCTATAGCCGTTTGTTTCACCCAAGCGTAGAGATCATTAGTCTTTACCTCCCACAGATCCTCCGGCGCATTGCGGTTTAAGACACGCGGCTCATTGTAACTACGTACGCTAATCTGCATCGAACCCCACGCTATCTCTTCACTGGAACGCAGCGGTTCTCGATTGCGTAGCATTGGCCAGTCCTCAGGATCGACGCCTAGCAACAATGGCATACCGTCTTCACGCAAATTCAGCTTATCGCGGTTCAACCAGTGCTCGTAAAATTTCTGTTGGGTAACGATGTCACTTTGCATAGGCTGTGATCCGGCGAATAGTTCGCCTGCCATATGAGCTCTGTTGTACCGGCGTGTTTGTTTGGCCAACGCCTTTATAGCGTTTCGTACTTCCTCTCCTGCGCTGTTCATCGAACTCGCCTACCAATTTCTCTATCGGCCTCGGCAACGATCGCAACAGCCTTCTCGTAGAGTTCCGCCACGTTGAAGCTGAGATCCGCTTCAACGCGTTTGGAGATCATCGTTACCGGAAACAGGAAGTTCTCGGTCAGCTTGTATCGTAGGGCGCGGCTACGTCCATACTTGTCGCGTAGCACGACCCAGTTGAAACCCAGCTCGGCAACCATGACATCGCCCAGTGCGACCCCTAGAGCCTGTAATTCATAGGTCTGTTCGCCTGACAGCACGCGCTGAGTGACGATCGATTGCAAAATACGCAAATCATCGAGATCCGCTGACAATGATGCACCAACGTACCGGCGCGCCAACATGCGAGCGGCCTCACGCTGGGCTTCCAAACTAACGAAGTCATGGCTACTCGGCGAGTCGATAGCCTGCTTGGAGGGATCGTCGGGCGCAGCAAACCAACCCGCTGCGCCACTGCCACTTGGAAACCAGCTAAGTCCCGTGCTGCCGCGTTGGGCACCAGAAAAATACGCCCACACAGCGACCAAACAAATCAATCCCAGGATAAAGGTGATGCCATAGCGCCACAGAGGTTTACGTTTACGCCGCTTGGCGGTCCCTAGAGATGATATTTCGGACATCAGTTCATTAGCGGCAGCACGTCCGGTTTGATTTGATAACCATCAGCGATCGCATTTGTGCTGTTAAAGAGCCCGGTGATGGCGAGCACTTCACCAAGTTGCTCGTTATCCACACCGAGTTTTTTTAACGCCGCGGTGTGCGAGTTGATGCAATAGGCACAACCGTTGGTCGCCGATACTGCGAGCGCAATGATTTCTCGGGTAACCACATCCAAGCTTCCGTGTACGCCACTGGCTTCGGGGTGCATAAGTGCCTTCAGACGCTCCCAGACCATTTCAAGGTGGTCGGGGTTAGTGGCAAGCACGCGCCAGAAGTTCGGAACGAAGTCGATACCTTTAGTCCGCTTGATGTCAGCGTAGATATCGGCCACTTTGCCCGTTGCTTGCTCTTCGCCGACTGGTAGCACTGTAGCTATGTTGGCTTCTGACATCTCAACCTCTTCACGCTGGACTTATTCCAATTGTAACGCACATGGCCTGCACCTAGCGCGGCTGCGCGCACCCGTCACATACCGCACGCAGCTCGTGAAACCGTCCGTGCACCACCTTTTCCTCGCAAAACGCGGTCATACTTTTTCGGAAACACCGGTCGTCATCCTCCCATAGGTTATCAATACAACACTCCGACGTTTTCTGCGCCCTCTCAAATAAAGGACGAACCTAGACGCTCAACGCAGACGCTCGTATCATCAAGCTCCAGCATTGCAAGAAATCGCTCGTACTTGCAAACACTGACGAATAAACGCAACTTTGGTGTCTAACTCTGGTCGTATCTCAATAACTCGCTGCACAGGGAAATCACGATGTGTCGAAGTCGCTCTGCCGTGTTCATAATGCTGTTGGCCTTAACATCTGGCCCCCAAACTATTTCGGCCGCAACGGCTTTTGCGACCTTTGCTGGCGGTTGCTTTTGGTGCATGGAACCTCCTTTCGATAAGCTGAACGGCGTCTTATCAACGACTTCTGGATACATCGGCGGGCACAAGAGGAGTCCGACCTATAAGCAGGTATCAACTGGAAGAACCGGACACACGGAGGCGGTGCAAGTCGCTTACGATCCTGCCAAAATGAGTTATGAGGTGTTGTTGGACGTGTTCTGGCGAAACATCGACCCTGTCACGCCGAACCGTCAGTTTTGCGACGGCGGCAGCCAATATCGCTCCGGCATTTTCTATCACGATGCGGACCAGCAGCAACTGGCCGAGAGGTCGCGCCAGCGGCTGCTAGATTCAAAACGGTTTACCCAGCCGATCGTCACCGAGATAACCATGGCCAGCGAGTTTTACAAAGCCGAAAACTACCACCAAGACTATTACAAGAAGAACCCAGTGCGGTATAACTTTTACCGGTTCAATTGCGGCCGAGACAAGCGCTTGGCGGACTTATGGGGAGAAGATTGACGCGACTTCGGTTGTAACTTTCTTCGAACCAGAAGTACCAATAACTTATGGTAAGGTTTCGTCATGCGCGACGCCCCCGATCAAGGCGACGACCACAAACGTCCAGAACAGCGCCACCGGGCGATGCCTTTCGATGAGATTCTACAGCGGCGCGCAACTCGTAGGCAGCTGTTACGCACCGTACTTGGTGGCGCAGCGCTCGTCGGCGGCGGCGGCTTGCGAGGTGGCTTACATGCGGCAGTGGAACAAGCCCGATCACCCGGGTTCGAGGAAGTAAAACACGGGGTCGATAAAGAACATCATGTGCCGCCGGGCTTCGACACGCAGACGCTAATCCGTTGGGGCGATCCGGTTGTCACGAATGCGCCACCATTCGATCCCGGGAATCTCAACCCGGCCGCTCAAGAACTGCAATTCGGCTACAACAATGATTACCTTGCCTACTTATCGTTACCGTTTGGGAGCGAGAGCTCGGATCACGCATTGCTTTGCATCAATCATGAATTTACCTGTCGTCATCTTATGTTTCCGGGCGAAGCACAACCTGATTTCAAGGCCAAACCATCAATTGGAACGCTTAACAAAGCTCGGATGGAAGTGGAAATGGCGGCTCACGGATGCTCCGTTATTGAAATTGCCCGGAGCACAAACACCTGGCACGTTGTCGCCGACAGTCCGTTTGCGCGGCGTATCAGCGCACGCTCTACGGCCATGCACTTGTCCGGCCCCGCCGCAGGACATTCGCGCCTCAAGACAAGTAGCGACGCCTCTGGCACAAAAGTGATCGGAACGATAAACAATTGCGCGGGCGGCGTTACCGCTTGGGGCACCTACTTGAGTGCCGAAGAGAACTTCCATGGCTACTTTTGGGGGGAACTAACCGAAACCCATCCGGAATACACAAACTATAAGCGCTACAGCATACCCGGCCACTGGTACGCGTGGGGCAAGCAGTTTTTCCGTTGGAACATCAACGCGGAGATGAACGAAGCGAACCGCTTCGGATGGATAGTTGAATTAGATCCATTCGATACCAACTCGACACCGGTAAAACGAACTGCTTTAGGTCGCTTTAAACACGAGGGGGCAGAAACCATCGTCAACCACGACGGTCGCGTCATAGTGTATATGGGCGACGATGAGCATTTCGAATATGTTTATCGCTACGTGTCACACGACGTCTTCCACCCCACTGGACCGCGCCCTAACCGTGACCTGCTCGATCACGGCACACTGTCGGTCGCACAGTTCTCAGCCGACGGGACGCTTAAATGGTTGCCGCTAGTTTTTGGGCACGGTCCACTTAACGCTGACAACGATTTCACCTCCCAAGCAGATGTGCTCATAGAGACCCGTCGCGCAGCAGATCTCCTGGGCGCAACGCCCATGGATCGCCCCGAGGACGTTGAAGCGGACCCCTACACCCATCGCGTTTACGTCATGTTGACCAACAATATCCGGCGTCGCAGTGCAAACGAAACGAATAACCGTGCTCCAAACCTCTGGGGTCACATTCTGGAACTAATACCACCGAACGAGGACCACAGCGCCGAGGAGTTTAATTGGGAGCTATTGGTAAACTGCGGTGATCCGTCCAAAGCACACCATGCAGCGCTTTGGAATCCCCAGACTAGCGAAAATGGCTGGTTTGTTAATCCGGATAATTGCGCCATCGATACCAGCGGGCGATTATGGATAGCAACCGACCAGGGACCGTATTGGGCGACAGCATCGGGCACGAGTGACGGGCTGTGGTTGCTCGACACTCAAGGCACTAGCCGCGGCACCGGACACCTTTTCTTCCGCGCGCCGGTCGGCGCGGAGGTGTGCGGACCGGTCTTCACCCCGGATCGCGAAAGCCTGTTTCTTTCAGTCCAGCATCCGGGCAGCGACGGCACCAGGGACTTACCCGGCTTCGAACGCGATTCGAGCATGGAGGATCCTGCGACCCGCTGGCCAGACTTCGATCCTACACTGCCACCGCGCCCAGCCGTCGTCGTTGTCACCCGACGAGATGGGGGGGGAATTTAACCCCGAACTCGGAAAGCCAGGGTGACCTTGAGGCCCGGCTCATTGTCGGCAAAACGTAATTCGGCGTCGTGTAACCTCGCAACCGCTTTTACCAGACTCAACCCGAGGCCACTGCCAGGCGAATTACGACTTTCCTCTAGGCGGTAGAAACGCTCTACAACTTTGTCATACATAACCTCGGGTATCCCCGCTCCATTGTCAGCGACGCTCAACAGCGGACCCGAGCCTGAGTCCATAAGCCGCACGTAGATCTCCCCACGAGCATACTTGACTGCGTTGTCCAACAAATTGCTGACCGCCTGAAATAATAAATCACGATCGCCTATAATCTCGATCCCGTCGGCTACCGCTGAGGAAAATGATTGCTGATGTTGCTCAGCGGTAGCCTCGTATAACTCACAGGCATCGCGGACCACCGCCGACAATGCGACCTGGTTTGCCGCACCGGCGATCACTCCAGATTCGATTTGCGAGATCCTAAGCAACGCGTTAAAACTCATCAGCAACTGGTCGGCTTCGCTGATGCAATTTGAAAGCTCGGCGCGTAGCTCACCGGACTCACCGTGGCTCACCTGCATACTTTCCAGGCGATTGCGCAACCGCGTCAGCGGTGTGCGGAGATCATGGGCGATATTGTCCGACACGTGCTGGACACCCGACATCAGTTGTTCGATCTGGCCGAGCATCAGATTCAGATTGTCGGCAAGCTGATCGAAATCATCGCCGCTGCCACTAGTCGCTATGCGCTGGGTGAGATCACCCTGCATTATCCGTCGGCCGGTTTGATTGATAGCTTCGATTCGCCGCATCGTGCTGTTGGCCAGCATGACGCCGCCGACAATGCCCAACACCAAGGTGATTGCAACTCCCCATATCAACGAGCGACGCATCAATGTTTGCAGCTCATGCAACTCATTCACATCACGACCAACCAACAGCCTGTACCCCCCGCGCAAACTGAACGCGCGTGCTCGCACCATCTGAGGCTCTTTGTCGGGTCCAACCTCTAAGGTGAAGTTGAGCCAACCCTGCGGGGGAATCTCAACGTCGGGCCAGGCATTCAAATTTCCGGTGATTCGGTTATTGTCCGGCCGGGTCAGCAAATAGACGGATGAACGCCCGGGGTCGCGCGATACCCGCAAGGAGATGATACGTGCCAGCGCATCCAAACCCCTACGCTGATACTGTTCAGAGAGACCTTTGATTTCCACTTGTATGGTTTCATCGCTCTGACGCACCATGTAGCCTGCGGTCGTCCAATAGATAAACCCGAGTAACACCAGAACGGATCCGGCGAACAAAATGAGATAAATGAGTCCAAGCTGAAAACTCGAAGAGCGTAACAGCCGGCGAGGCATCAGCTTCAAGGTTCTCGCACCATATAACCGGAACCACGAACGGTGTGCAGCAATTGCGGATCGTAGTCCTTATCTATCTTGGCACGTAGGCGTGAGATGTGTACATCAATCACATTGGTTTGCGGATCGAAATCGTAATCCCACACATTCTCCAGTAGCATGGTGCGCGTTACGACCTGTCCGGAATGACGAACCAGATATTCCAATAAACGGAATTCGCGCGGTTGCAGTGCGATTGGCTTGCTGGCCCGGCGCACTTCATGGGCCAAAAGATCAATTTCCAAATCGGCTACGGACAGCATCATCCCCGGATCTGCGGTCGACTGTGCTCGTCGGTGGAGTGCCTCGATACGCGCCAACAACTCAGTAAATGAAAACGGTTTTGGTAGATAGTCGTCACCACCGGCGCGTAACCCACGGACACGGTCATTGACGCCACTCAAAGCACTCAAGATCAGTACCGGTGTTAGGTTTTCTGCCGCACGCAGGGTACGAATGATGGTCAAACCGTCAACCTCCGGCAACATGCGATCGATTACCAGTACATCGTAGCGCTCACTGCCAGCGAGAAACAGTCCGTCTCTTCCATCGGCGCGTAAATCCACCGTATGTCCAGCTTCACACAGACCTTTTTTGACGTACGCGCCGACTTCGGCGTCGTCCTCTATGACTAAGATGCGCATGGACACAATAATAAGTGAAGGACAGGGTGAGTGAACATGAACGTTTGGTAATGTTGCGGTAAACGTCTGGTAAGCATGACAAGGTCACAATTCCCGCAGTCAAAGGTAACGGAGAATAGATATGGCACATGCAAACAATACCATTGTGCACGACCTCGAGGCGTTTGGATCTATCGAACGATCATCGAAACCATCGAACTGGACGGGTCTAGCGATGTTCGCCGCCACTCTACTCGTCGTAATGTCTAGCATGCCAGCTTGGTCCCTGGATCTGCCGGACTTTGAAACCCTGATCGATGAGAAAGCCGATGCCGTAGTCAGTATCCGCACCAGCCATAGTGGCCGTGCATTCAACATGGACCTCCGCAGTGTTCCCGAAACTACCCCGATGCCGCGATTCTTTCGCCGTTTTTTTGAAAACGATCCGAGATTTCAGCGGCCGCCTCCGGAACGGTCCGGTTTGGGGTCCGGGTTCATCATCGCAGCGAACGGCTATGTCGTCACCAATGCGCATGTGGTGAAAGGGGCCATCGAGATCAAAGTAGGTTTATATGACGGCCGTGAACTTATTGCCGAATTGATCGGTGAAGACGCACGCACCGATCTTGCGTTGTTGAGGATCGAGGCCGCCGGCCTCCCTACTTTGATCCTCGGCGATTCCGATGAACTCAATGTGGGGCAATGGGTGCTCGCCATCGGCGCACCGTTCGGCTTCGAACATACTGCCACCCAGGGGATCGTCAGCGCGGTTTCGAGGAGCCTACCGCGGGACAATTATGTGCCGTTCATTCAAACCGACGTGGCCGTCAATCCGGGAAATTCAGGCGGTCCCTTATTTGATCTCGACGGTCAGGTCATTGGTATCAACTCCCAGATCTACAGCCGCACCGGCGGATACCAAGGCGTGTCGTTCGCCATTCCGGCGAACCTGGCGAAAAGTGTAATTGCACAGCTGAAAGACAAGGGCTCTGTCACCCGCGGCTGGCTGGGCGTCACCATCCAGAGCCTCGATACGGATCTGGCCACAAGCTTCCAATTGAAACGCACCGAAGGTGCCCTGGTCTCTTCCGTGCAACCCGGTAGTCCAGCGGACAGAGCAGGCCTCATGGCCGGCGATGTATTACTGCGCTACGACGGAAGGCCGTTGGAGAACTCCCGGCAACTACCCCCGCTCGTAGCGGCTACACCGATAGGCACGAAAGTGGCATTGCAGATTCTGCGCTCGGGAAAACGCAAAACGTTGACCGCGACGGTAGCCGCACTCGACGAGCCACGGGCCAAAACAACGCTCGCTGCCATGCCGAGCGGACGGCTTGGTATCGTGGTAAGCGCGGCGGGCGACAACGATCAGGGTGTAACAGTCACCGATGTGGCCTCAGACGGTCCCGCTGCTACCGCCGGGATCCGCAAAAAAGACAGGATCATTGCGATTGCCGACCGTCAAATCAAGACGACCGAAGACTTCGTCAGCTTGTTAAAGCGTCTTCCAGCCGGCAAACCCGT
Organism: uncultured Gammaproteobacteria bacterium; assembly: GCA_964493555.1. GTDB lineage: Bacteria > Pseudomonadota > Gammaproteobacteria > JADZEE01 > JADZEE01 > CAZBOQ01. Next base: position 11,889 of record CAZBOQ010000163.1, read on the forward strand.
TCCGGTCTTACTCGTACGTGGCAAAACTCAACTCTTTCTCGCTGTGAAACCGACTTAAAAAGGACTTAGGCCAGGGTTCAAGGACTACCCTTCCATCCTTGAACCTTGATCCTAGAAACTGCGACGCATAGGCTGGTACTGAGGATAGATCAACGTCAACTGGGATGAACCGGATCCTATCCGTCTGGTCTACCACCCACACTTCATCGCCTAGTTTAATGATACCAAGATGCGCTGTTCTGCACCGCCGGTTATCTGGTCGATGAGATCGTGAATATTGACCGGGCGACCTTCGTCATGGGCAAGACCTATTTCCACACGATTGGCTCGGCGGCAAACGGCAATAGTATTTCCACCACTGTTACACTTACCGAGGTCCGAGAGCGCGCACTGGCCTAGAATTGCACCACTCATATAACCGCTGTTTCACATCCGGGTCCATTGCTAAAGAAATGAAAAAGGCCCTGCAGGAAATGGGAACCTTGAAGCGGCTGAAAATAATTCTGGAAACTGAATATGACGCGAAGTAGCAATACCCAAAGTAAACGGGCCAGTGGCTACCACTATGCCTGAACCGCAGCGCCCGGTCTTCGCCGGATGGTGGGTGGTTATCGTCGCCATGATCGGACTTTCAACCGGGACTGCCCCTTTTGTGTTTTCATCTTTCGGTTTATTCCTCAAAGAGTTCGCTATCGAGTTTGACTGGAATCGAGCCGAGATCGGTAGCGCAGCAACCTTGTTAACCTTATCGCTGGCACTGTCGTTGCCGATCGCCGGGCGATTAATCGACCGTTACGGGGCGCGGGCGATCATTTTGCCGTCGATGCTGGTGGTGGCTTCATGTCTTGCGGCTATCCCTTTACTCGTCAGTGAACTTTGGCATCTGGTTATGATATTCGTCATCATCGGCTGCATGGGGGTCGGCACTAATACTGCGGCGTACATGCCAATAATCGCTGCGTGGTTCGACCGGCAGCGCGGCCTGGCCATGGGGTTCGCGATGGCCGGAATGGGTCTTGGTTTTGTCTATGTGCCTCCACTGGTGCAGTCCATGATCGACAATTTCGGTTGGCGTTACGGTTACTACGTATTAAGCGCCATTATCTTGTTGATCTCTTTGCCGCTAACGCTTGTGGGTCTGCGGAACAACCCGGCCGACATCGGTTTGCAACCGGACGGGCGCAATGCCGAGGACGATGTGCCACAGTCCTCCCGTGCGGAGGTGGGGCTGTCAGTACGACAAGTCGTTCGGACGCCGGAGTTCAGATTAATGATCGTGATCTTCGTTATGATCTCGTTCACCCTAAACGGCATTTTGCACTCCATGGTACCGATGCTGACCGACCGGTCGATCTCCGGCACCCAGGCAGCGCTAGTGCAATCGACAATGGGGCTCGCCGTCTTGGTGGGCCGCATCCTTGTTGGATTCCTAATCGACCATTACTTCGCACCGCACATCGCCACCGGCCTCTTTTTTCTTTCGGCCGTTGGGCTCGCGATGTTTGCTTTCGGCGCGATCGGCGGGCCGGCCTTCATCGCCGCCATATTAGTTGGCTTAAGTCTCGGCGCTGAACTGGATTTCATGGCGTTTCTCTCCAGTCGATACTTCGGGCTGCTAGCGTTCGGCACCGTCTCAGGGCTGTTGTTGGCCTTCGCTTTGGGCGGCACAGCGCTGGCGCCGTTCATTTTCGGCTTGTGGTTCGAAGGGTCGGGCTCCTACGTCGGCATTCTAAGTGTGAGTGCAATCGCAAACGTGCTGGCAGCGCTGTTGATGCTGCGGTTAGGCCCGTATCCGGATTGGAAAACCTCTTGATTTAAGGTTTGAGTATATAGCGGGTCGCATCGTCGCGCGCGAAAAGATCACGCTCGCGCAACCGGCCAAAAGATTCGACGATCGCCTTTTGCGGAATGCCATCCAACGCCGTCATAATTTCTTTAAAATAGCAAGGACGCTCAGCGATCAACGCCAGGATTTTTTCATCCAATTCTTCGCCCTTGGTTGACTCGCGGTCACCGCGTGCCGGTTCAAATTTCGTGGGATGGCAAATCTCGAACTGAGCACGATCCCTGCCGATCGCGATGGTTGCATCCCAACCCAGCTTTGAAGTCGACACCGGGGGCATACTTGAGGGCAAAGAGGGATCGAGCGGTATCGCCTTCATGTCGTTCAAGATCATGATATCTTCGCTCGGCTGCGCCCGCCAAGTCATCGCCCAGTGCACCTGATCGTCGTCAAAGATATCGATATCTTCATCCACAACCACCGCGATCTTTGGAAATCCCTGCTTCGAGCCAGCCAACATCAGTGCAAGCGCAGCCTTCGCATCACCTTTGTGGTGCGGCTTGATACTCGCAACCCCCCACATCCCGGATGACGCCGGTAGCGATCGGACTGCTCGCACATCGATCCCGGCCTGACGCATCGCCGCGTACATATCAACTTCGAAAAGCGGAAACATTACATGCATATCCGTCCAACCGGGGTGAACACCACCATGGGTGGCCGAAAGAAACACCGCGTCGCGATTGTGCGAGATCGCCTATATCTTAATGATCGGATTGCGCTTCAGTCCGGCACCATAAGTACCAGTGAATTCACCGTAGGGTCCCTCGTCGGCGGTCCATCCGATCGGTAGCATTTCACCTTCGAGCACCATCTCTGCGTTGGCAGGGACCTGTAGATCAACGCTCTTGCTTAGCACCAACTCGACCGCCTCACCGCGAAACCCGCCTAACACATCGAACTCATCGATCTCCGGCGATGCTGAATCCAACGCGCCTATGATATCGATCGCCGGCAGTCCTAATACCACCGCAATCTCCAGCGGTTTGCCGTGTTCAAGGCTCTGTTGGTAATAGCGGCGCAACTTGTGCGGCGCGGTGACGTCCACACCCGTTTGATTGCGGGTGCGATACATCATCCTATAAACACCCATGTTTGAAACACCGCGCTCTGGATCTTTGGCCACGACGACGCCAGCCGTAATATAAGGCGCCGCATCAAGCTCATGCTGCAGATGTATGGGAAAATCACCGAGATTCACGTCATCCCCTTCGATAACAACGTCTTGGCAAGGGGCCGTGCTTATATTCTTCGGCTTTACATAGACTCCGCGCCGGGCCGCCAGCGCCTCTCCCACGTGCTCCTCGTCAGTCCCTAGGGCGAGCGCTAGAATTTTCCTGTTGGAGAATGTATTCACCGCTACCGGCATGCTATAGCCCTTGATGCGTTCAAACAGCGTCGCCTGTCTTATATTCTGATCGACGATGGATGCCAGTGACTCGATCGAGACCTCCTCCTTGACGCGATGCAGGAGCGCATTGTCGTCTAATATTTGTAGCCAGTCGCGCAGAGTAGTTGCCATTTTTACGTCCTTCGATTATTCGTAGGAAACAAACCCGAGGAAACAATATGCCATATGCCGATAATAAGGGAATCAAGATCTATTACGAGGTCTACGGCGAGGGGTTTCCAGTAGTCTTGATCCACGGTAATCCTGCCGACCACTGGCTTTGGCTTTATCAGATCCCCGAACTTGCGCATCACTACAAAGTCATTGCCGTTGATCTCCGAGCTTACGGACGTTCGGATAAACCCACCAAGCCCTGCACGGTCGGCGACCTAAGTGCGGATCTTCTTGCGGTTTTCAAACGTGAGGGGTTGGATGAGTGGGTAATCTGTGGACTTTCTATCGGCGCTTTCATCGCTATAGATTTCACCCTCCAGCATGCGGACAAAGTAGTCGCTGCGGTACTGGTCGGCGCTGGCAGTTCTGGTGACAAAGTCGCTCGGTTCATGGACCAGCGGATCAAAGGGTTCACCGAAAAAGGGGTCCGTGGTTACTTGCCTGAATATTTTCCAGATCTTTTCTCGGCCGAATTTCTCGGATCGCCAAACGGACAGATGCTGACCTCTAGATATATCAACAATGCCGACACGATTGACCCCAACGCGGCGGCACGCATGTACGAGGCGCTAAAGGCATACGAATCTGAAGCAAGGCTACCTGAGATAACAGCCCCGACACTTATCATCGCCGGCGAGCAGGATATGGCGAAGGCAATGTGTGCCGAAATTCATCGAATGATCGATGGTTCACAGTTCCACGTCATTCCAGGTGCGTCGCACTGTTGTTGTATAGACTCGCCGGTGGTATTCAACCAGATATTGCTGCCGTTTTTGTCTAAGGTCGTGAGCCCGGACAGCTGACCCCACCTGCACCGCCAATACCGATCTGGCGTACCGCAACTACTGGGCTGCGATCGACAAAGCGAAATGAGACAAGCTATTCAAGATGGGAAAACAGCACGCGCCAGAGCATTTATTGTTCTTGGAACCACAATTAGTTCAGGACATACCCACGCGGGCATCGTGAGCGAGCAGTTTGCAAAATACCCACCTGATCGGGTGAGTGTTATTGCAACAAACGGAAAAGGGGAAGATAAATGACCATTGTTGATCCGCGCATTTCAATCTGGACCACCTCGCTGCTTGTCATTGCAATTCTAGTTGCAGCGCTCTTGTTGGCTGCGCCACTCGGAACGCGCGCGGGTCTCTGGAACCATGAAGTCGGATTACAGGCATTACTGGTAGTGTTGATTGGCGGTGCACTTACTGCGTTGATGAGTGTGGGCACCTTAATGTGGACGTACAAAAATAAGTTTGCCTATGCGCATCGTAGCGCTGCGTTAAGCAGCGTGATTGCATTGGTCCCAGCGCTGTTTGTCGGCATGCAAATCGTAACGGCGCGGGGGCTTCCGATGATCCACGACATTTCCACCGATACGGTCGACCCGCCGGTGTTCATCTCACCTGCTATTATTGATGCCAAGCGCGCCAACACGCTTGAATACGGCGGCATAGAGATAGCCAAAAAGCAACTAGTTGCGTACCCAAACGTGAAGAGCATCACCTCAGGGATGCCGATGGCGACCGCGTTCGAGCACGCGCTTGAAAGCGCGACCGTGCTCGGATGGGAACTTGTCGAAAGGGATCCACAGGCCGGTAGGATCGAAGCAGTAGCCACCACTTTCTGGTTCGGGTTCAAAGACGATATTGCTATTCGGGTGCGCCGCGAGGGCACCGGCAGCCGTGTCGATCTACGCTCGATCTCGCGCGTGGGCCTGAGCGATATCGGAGCCAATGCAGCACGGATTAACGCTTTCATCAACCAATTTGGCACCTGACATCGGGTATACGGTATGAGGATGTTAGCGTAAACTATTGATGCGCTACGGCATTCAGCGCCCACCGAAGACCCATTATGGCCGCATTCTCGAAGAAATCGCTGCAAGACTGGCAAAACCTGGCAAACCAGGAACGTAAAGGCCGCTCTGTCGATGAGTTGATAAAGCCCACCCCGGAAGGGATCAACGTCAAACCACTCTATACCGACGAAGATCTAGCGGCGTTGCAATATCACCAGTCATTGCCGGGTTTCCCGCCTTATCTGCGCGGCCCCAAAGCGACCATGTATGCCGAACGTCCCTGGACCGTGCGCCAATACGCGGGGTTTTCGACGGCCGAGGAATCGAACGCCTTCTACCGCAGTAACCTCGCGGCTGGCCAGACCGGCCTTTCAGTGGCCTTCGATCTAGCCACCCATCGCGGTTACGACTCAGATCACGCGCGCGTCGTGGGCGATGTAGGCAAAGCTGGCGTTGCAATCGATACCATCGAAGACATGAAAATCCTGTTCGACGGCATTCCACTGGACAAGATAAGCGTCTCGATGACCATGAACGGCGCCGTACTTCCGGTGATGGCCATGTTCATCGCTACGGCAGAACACCAAGGCGTCGAACCAGGCAAGCTCGCCGGCACCCTGCAAAACGATATCCTGAAAGAATTTATGGTGCGCAACACATATATCTATCCACCACAGCCATCAATGCGCATTGTCGCTGACATCATCCGCTTTACTACGAAAGCCATGCCGCGTTTCAATCCGATCTCGATTTCTGGCTATCACATGCAGGAAGCAGGTGCGACCTGCGTTCAGGAACTCGCTTTCACTGTCGCCGACGGGCTAGAGTATGTGCGCGCGGCCTTATCCACCGGCATGGAGGTGGACGACTTTGCACCGCGACTGTCGTTCTTTTTCTGCATAGGCATGAATTTCTTCATGGAAATCGCGAAGCTCCGTGCCGCGCGCATCCTATGGGCTGAGATGATGCAGGATCATTTTAAACCAGGCAATCCGCGTTCTCTGATGCTCAGGACTCACTGTCAAACGTCGGGTGTCAGTTTGACCGCACTTGATCCCTACAACAATATTGTAAGAACTACCGTTGAAGCATTGGCCAGCGCGCTCGGCGGCACACAATCATTACACACCAACTCCTTCGATGAAGCACTGGCGCTGCCCAGCGAGTTTTCAGCCCGAATCGCGCGAAATACACAGCTCATACTGCAGGAAGAGACAAGCATTACCGATGTAGTAGACCCGCTGGCCGGTTCGTACTACGTCGAAAGCCTCACCAATAGTATGGTCGAGGAAGCGCGTAAGCTCATCAATGAGGTAGAAGAACTCGGTGGCATGACCAAGGCAGTCGAAAACGGCATGCCGAAATTACGTATCGAAGCTTCTGCTGCAGCGCGCCAGGCGGCGATCGATCGTGGCGAAGAAGTCATCGTCGGTGTCAACAAGTACAAGATCGACGACGACATCAGTGTAGATATATTAGAGATAGATAACTCAGCGGTCCGCGATGCCCAGATCCAACGTTTGCAAAGGGTACGCGCTAAGCGCGATGCGGATGCATGCCGGGCAGTGCTAGAACGGCTTAGTGAAGCGGCCGACAAACCTGGCTCGCATCTCATAGAGACTGCTGTTGAAGCGGCCAAAGCCGGCGCCAGCGTCGGTGAGATTTCTGATGCCCTGGAGAAGGTCTTCGGCCGGCATCGCGCCGAGACACAATCTGTTTCCGGGGTATACGGCGCATCCTACCAAGGCGATGAGGAATTCGAAGCCATCCAGCAAAGGGTAGCGCAGTTCGCAGAGCGAGAAGGACGGCGACCACGTATGCTCGTGGCAAAGCTGGGCCAGGACGGCCACGACCGCGGTGCCAAAGTAATCGCCACCGCATTCGCCGACCTCGGCTTCGATGTCGACATCGGGCCTCTATTCCAAACCCCGCAAGAGGCAGTGCGCCAAGCACAAGAAAGTGACGTACACATCATTGGCGTATCGTCGCAAGCGGGCGGCCACCGAACGCTTGTTCCACAACTCGTCACCGCCCTAGAAAACAGCGGGGCGGGACATATTATGGTGATACTGGGCGGCGTAATCCCGGATGACGACCACCACGCACTGAAGGCCGCTGGCGTTGCCGCTATTTACGGACCAGGAACCAATATTACCCAGGCAACTGACCAAATATTGGGGCTCCTCTCCGAATCCCTGGCACGGCGCGGCGGCACGAAAAGCACGAGAAGCGGTTGCCCCGTATCGTCATCTGGAGGGACTAATGTCAGACATCACTCAGCGTATCGAAGAAAAGCGCGC
>CAZBOQ010000164.1:0-29812 GCA_964493555.1 uncultured Gammaproteobacteria bacterium
CCGTCAGCATGATAATCGGGATTTTGCTGGTGTTGGGGTCGCGCTTCAGGCGACGGGCAAAATCGATTCCGCTGATGCCAGGCAGCATCCAATCGAGCAGAATGAGATCGGGGACGTTCTCGGCTAGGCTGGTCTGAGCCTCAGCAACGTCGCTGACACAAGAACATTCGTAATCGTCGCCAGTGAGCGTAAAGTCCAACATCTGGCGGATAGCTTGCTCGTCTTCAACAATGAGAATGCTATTTGGCATCGTAGTGGTGCTAATTACACCTCTCGAATGTTACGGCAATGTTACTTGTAAAACGTCTGACCCGGAACAGAGCACCGATTTGTACTAGATGGTAACGCCGGTGACCAATTACAGTGGTGGACCTTGTAATCTTACCGTCATATTCCTTTAATTATTCGAACATAAACGGTGTCTATCGTGCTACACGTAGGTTGCGTTTGGCGGCAAACGTTTTTTGGATCGGAAACAGGAGATTACCATTGCGCAAACAAATATTTATAGACGCATTTGCGGTGTTTCTAGGCGCTGCGCTAAGTTTGGTTCGGGAGTCGAGCGCAAGAAGTGCCGCTCGCAAGGTTAGGCGCGAGTAGCCAGCCACCCAGCTAGTGGACCCCAATCTCGCCTCCGTAGGCCGCTACGGGGCGCCTTTTCACCGATGCCGTGTCTCGATCGCGTTCGGTCACTGCGGTATCCTTGGTTACTTCCCTCCATTACCGGATTTAAGCCTTTTCCCATGGACGAGCGTTACCAGCCAGCCGAGATTGAGGCCCGTGTGCAGCGCTATTGGGAAGAAGAGCAGACCTTCGTCGCGACTGAAGATCCGAACCGCGAGAAGTTTTATTGTCTGTCGATGTTTCCCTATCCGAGCGGCCGATTGCACATGGGGCATGTGCGCAATTACGCCATCGGTGATGTCATCTCGCGCTACCAGCGCATGCAGGGTAAGAACGTGTTGCAGCCAATGGGTTGGGATGCGTTTGGTCTGCCGGCTGAAAACGCGGCGATCGAAAACAAAGTCCCGCCAGCCAAATGGACCTACGAAAATATAGACTACATGCGCGGACAGCTGCAGCGGTTGGGGTTTGGTTACGACTGGACCCGTGAGTTCGCTACCTGCGAACCGGATTACTACCGCTGGGAACAATGGTTTTTCACCCAGCTCTACGAGCAGGGTCTTGCCTATAAAAAGACCGCCGTCGTCAACTGGGATCCGATCGATGAAACGGTACTTGCCAACGAACAGGTAATCGACGGTAAGGGTTGGCGCTCGGGTGCGCCAGTTGAACGGCGGGAAATTCCGCAATGGTTTCTTAAGATCACCGACTACGCTGACGAGCTGTTGGAGGCTTTGGACGGCCTTGAGGAGTGGCCGGACGCTGTACGCACTATGCAGCGTAACTGGATCGGCCGTTCCGAGGGTGTACAGGCCGATTTTGAACTCACTGGAACAGGCCTAGTGCGCGGAGAGACACTGACCATATACACAACGCGGCCCGATACACTGATGGGGGCGACCTACATGGCGGTCGCGGCCGAACACCCGCTCGTAACACGGCTCGCGGCGGACGACGCCGAGTTGCGTGAGTTTATTGCATTCTGCAAGAAACACGTGGTCGCCGAAGCTGAAATGGAAACCATGGAGAAACAAGGCCTCGATCTGGGCCTGCGTGCTATCCACCCGGTGACCGGTGCCGAACTACCGGTGTGGGCAGCTAACTTCGTGCTGATGGGCTATGGCACGGGCGCAATTATGTCGGTCCCCGCACACGATCAACGCGACTGGGAATTTGCAAAAAAATATCGTCTTCCCATCGTGCCGGTCATCTTCCCGGCTGAGGGTGAGCCGCCGAATATCGATAACGGTGCATCGACTGAAAAGGGAGTGCTTGGCAATTCCGGCAAGTTCGATGGTATGACTTCCGGTGCTGCCTCCAACGCGATTGCAGATCTGCTAGAAGCAGCTGGCAAGGGTAAGCGAAAGGTAAACTATCGCATCCGCGACTGGGGCGTTTCCCGGCAACGTTATTGGGGATGCCCGATCCCAATGCTCGATCTCGGCGATGGAGAAACTGCGACGGTCTCGCCGGATCAGCTGCCGGTGGTATTGCCCGAGGATGTCGAAGTCACCGGTGGTGGGTCGCCGCTGAAGCAAATGGCGTCGTTTCTCAAGGCACCGTCCCCCGATGGTGAGGGTATTGTTGAACGGGAGACTGACACTTTCGATACGTTTTTTGAATCGTCCTGGTATCACGCCCGGTTCGCTTGCCCCGACAGCAAAGCGGCGATGCTCGATGAACGCGCGGACTACTGGCTACCGGTGGATCAGTACATCGGAGGGATCGAACATGCGGTCATGCATCTTCTTTATGCTCGGTTTTTCCATAAGTTGATGCGCGATAATGGACTGCTCAAGAGCGACGAACCGTTTAGCCGTCTGTTGTCACAAGGTATGGTGATCGCGGAGACCTACTTCCGCCGCGAAAATGGGCGACAGGTGTTTTTCAATCCGCGAGATGTTGAGGTCGACGTAGACGACAAGGGCCGTATCACCGGAGCCTGCGCAAAAGCGGATGGTTTGCCGGTGGAGATCGGCGGCATAGAGAAGATGTCTAAGTCGAAAAACAACGGCGTTGATCCGCAAGAGATGTTGGAGCGTTTCGGTGCCGACACGGTGCGCCTGTTTATCATGTCCGACTCCCCGCCCGAGCAGACATTAGAGTGGTCGGATTCGGCGTTGGAAGGTGCCTTTCGCTTTCTGCGTAGATTCTGGCGACAGGTAAAAGCGCACGTCGACGCCGGACCGAATGTTGGCGAAATCGCAAACGAAGGGCTAGCCGATGAGTTACGTGATTTGCGCCGGCTCACCCATGAAACGATCAGTAAGGTAAATGACGATATCGGTCGCCGCTATACGTTCAACACCGCGATCGCCAAGATCCGCGAACTACTCAATGCGGTGGCTGATCTGGCCGACGGGTCCGATGTGGCCCGCGCTGTGAAGCACGAGGCATTGGAGACGGCGGTGTTACTTTTCTCGCCTATCATCCCGCACGTTACCGATACGTTCTGGCGCGCGCTGGGCCACGACGAAGCCGTTGTCAACGCGCGGTGGCCGCATCTTGACGAAAGTGCGCTGATCCGCGACGACGTCACCCTGGTCGTGCAGGTCAATGGTAAAAAACGTGCTACGGTCACGGTTGCACTCGATGCCAGCCAGATCGAGATAGAACAAATCGCCTCCAGCGAAGAAAATGTACAACGATTTATTGGAGATAAGGAAATCCGCAAGATCGTGCTGGTGCCCGGCCGTCTGGTCAATATCGTCGTGGCGTCTTGATCCGCCGAAGGCAGGTAAAGGTTTAGACAGATGAAAACATCCAGAATATTGGTCTTGTTGGCTTTAGCGGTGCTTGCTGGTTGCGGGTTTCACTTGCGTGGCTCCCAAACAGTGGCGCTCGATTTCGACAAGGTGTTCCTGCAATCCGACGGTGCCGATCGATTGCTCCCGGAGCTCCGACGCCAACTGGCATACGGTTCAGTCAGTGTGGCCAAGTTGAGGTCGAGGGCGCAGGTTGTTTTAAACGTAAGCGACGAACAGCTGGATCGACGCGTCCTTTCGGTAGATCCAATCACCGGTAAAGTGCGGGAATATGAGCTAGGCTATGAGGTCTACGTGCAAGTGACGGATCTGGCCGGGAAAGAACTCACCCGGACGCAGTCTGTATCGTTTGTTCGTGATTACATCTTTGACGAAACGGCGGTACTCGGTACTTACGAGCAAGACCGTATAATTCGCGAGGAACTGATCCGTGATGCTGCTAGCGCCGTCCTCATGCGATTACAGATGCTTGAGCTGCCCGGTGAGCAGTAAACGTAACTAGTCGGTATTACTAATTTGAAGGTTCGCGCGGATCAACTGGAAGAGCGCCTCGGCGCGGGCAAGCTCGACCGCATATACCTTTTAACTGGGAACGAACCGCTGCAAAGTGCCGAGCTTGGTGATGCTATACGCACGGCAGCCCGGCAAGCCGGTGCGGACGAGCGTATCAAGCTCAAAGTCGAAAGCGGCTTCAACTGGGCAGATCTAGGTGTCGAAGCCGACTCGATGTCGTTGTTTTCGTCACGCCGGCTTCTCGAACTGGACGTCGGTGACGCCAAATTAGGTAAGGAAGGCAGCGCCGCCTTGGTCGAATATGCGGAGCGCCCACCAAGCGACGACATTCTGTTGGTCATCGCTGGAAAGCTTGACCGACGTGTCCAACAATCAAAATGGTTTAAGGCGGTCGAGCGTGCGGGTACCGTTGTGCAGCTTTGGCCGATAGATCTTAAGACCTTGCCGGGCTGGTTGAAGCGGCGCGCTTCCAAACGGGGCGTTGGGCTGAGCGACACTGCTGCGCAGCTGATAGCCGAACGGGTAGAGGGAAATCTGTTGGCCGCTGCGCAAGAGGTAGAGATCCTGGTGCTCCTGAACCCCGAAGGGACGATCGAGGCAGAAGACGTCTATGCCGCGGTCGCAGACAGTTCGCGGTACGACATCTTCACGCTGGCCGATTGCGCGATGTCAGGTGATGCCAAGCGCACTCACCGAATCCTGGAGGGTTTACGTAGAGAAGGTGTCGAGCCGGCGGCGGTTAGTTGGGTGATCACTCGAGAGCTTCGGAGCCTTGCCGCCATGCACCAGGCGTTACGGGGCGGTAAAGCAGAGGCGGAGGTGTTCGCTGCGCACCGTATCTGGGAGAAGCGCAAACCCGTCGTGCGTCGCGCACTACAGCGCCTGGGAGAACAGGAAAACTGGCGCTTGCTACGCCTAGCCGCACGCGTTGATCGGGTCATCAAGGGCGTGATATCGCACAATGCGTGGGAGGATCTAACCTGGCTTTGTATGGCGCTTAGTGATCTGAAGTTTGATCGGGTCCAAGACTCACTGTTAACGTAGGGCCTCATAGTCCAAGCGTCGCCAGCGCCGATGTCCGCAGCTTCCAGTAAAAGTGCCGAATCCGAGACCTATAGTCGTGCCGTAGGGGAACGGGCGCGGGCAGCCGGCCGTGCTATGGCGGCAGAGATGACGGCAGCTAAGAATGCTGCGCTGCACGCGATCGCGACCACCATAACCGCACGCGAAGCGGAGATATTGAGCGCGAACGCAGCGGATTTGAAAAATGCGAAAGACTTAGATCCAGCGTTGAAAGATCGCCTGGAGTTGGACCATGACCGAGTAAGCGCCATGGCGGAGGGTTTACGTGAGGTAGCGTTGTTAACCGATCCTGTGGGCGAGATTACCGATCTGCGCTATCGGCCCTCAGGGATCCAGGTTGGTACCATGCGGGTCCCCCTAGGGGTGGTCGGCATCATTTATGAGTCGCGTCCTAACGTCACCGCCGATGCAGCCGCGTTATGTTTGAAGTCGGGAAATGCGGCGGTGTTGCGGGGCGGCTCGGAGGCGCTTAATTCTAATCAGGCGATCGCGCGGTGCATCTATTCGGGCCTTGAAACAGCGGGCCTCTCTGTCGATGCCGTGCAGGTGATCGATCGCAGCGATCGAGCCGTGGTCGGGGAGTTGCTGGCAATGGACGACTGTATCGACGTTATCGTTCCACGCGGTGGGAAAAGTCTTATTGAACGAGTGAGTGGTGCAGCAACCATGCCCATCATCAAACACCTGGATGGTGTGTGTCATGTCTACATCGACGATCGCGCAGATCTCGACAAGGCTGTTGATATTGCTTTCAACGCCAAAACCAATCGCTATGGCGTCTGCAACGCGATGGAGACCCTGTTGATTGCCGAAGCAGTCGCTGAGCCTGCATTGCAACGTTTGGCGCCGCAGTTTAAAGAGGTGGGCGTCGAATTACGCGGGTGCGCGCGAACGCGCGCGCTGGTCACAGAAACCCTGGTGGCATCCGAGCACGACTGGTACGAAGAATACCTTGCACCTATCTTGGCCGTACGTATTGTCACCGGTCTCGACCAGGCGATGGAGCACATAGACAAATATGGTTCCCGACACACCGATGCAATAGTGACCGAGGATTTCGACCGTGCCCGGCGATTCATGCGTGGTGTCGATTCGAGCTCGGTCATCGTCAATGCGTCGACACGCTTTGCAGATGGATTCGAATACGGTCTAGGCGCCGAGATCGGCATCAGTACGGACAAATTCCATGCGCGCGGCCCGGTAGGTCTCGAAGGCCTTACTTCGAAGAAATATGTCGTGGTTGGCGACGGCCACATCAGACAGTGATCGACCGTTTATTGCGTCTCACATTTGCCTCACTAGCTAAATGAAGCCCATCGGTATTCTAGGCGGAACGTTCGATCCTGTGCATAACGGGCATTTGCGGTTGGCGTTGGAGGCATTAGATACGCTGGATTTAGGAGAAGTACGCTTTGTCCCGCTCAACAAACCGAACCACCGTGCAGAACCGTCCGCCACCGTCGAACAACGCCGGTCGATGCTGGAAGCGGCGCTGGCGGAAGAGCCCGACCTAGTACTCGATGAGCGTGAACTGACACGCGGCGGGATCTCTTACACCGTTGAGACACTGCAGTCGCTCCGCGAAGAGTTCCCACAAACTCCGCTGGCGTTATTGTTGGGGGCTGATGCGTTTGTGAATCTCGAGCAATGGGAGCGCTGGGAGGAATTACTCGAACTGACTCATGTGGTAGTTGCGGGGCGTCCAGGTCATGGTTTGGACGTTTCGCCGTTACTGGACAAGTTGCACCGCGAGCGGCGTAACGATGATCCCGGCAGTCTCGTCGGCGCTCTGTCGGGTAGGATATGCCATCTCTTTTTGCCGTCACTCAGCATATCGTCCTCTGCGATCCGCAATCACATCATCACTGGTCGCAGCGTGCGCTATCTGTTGCCGGATGCGGTAGTCGCCATCATCACGCAGGAAGGTCTTTACCAAAATGAACGCTGAAGCGCTTGCTCACATAGTTGTCGATACACTGGACGACCTTAAAGCGGTCGACATAAAAGTGCTCGATGTGCGCCAGCACACCGATATTACCGATTACATGATCATTGCCACTGGCAATTCTGTTCGTCAGGTGAAGGCGTTTGCTGTACGAGTAGTGGAAAAAACTAAAGCCGTCGGATTAAAGCCGATTGGCGTCGAGGGCGAGGAAGCCGGCGAATGGATATTGATCGATCTCGGTGATGTCGTGGTTCACGCGATGCAGCGCACCGCCCGTGATTTCTATCAGCTCGAGAAGTTATGGGATATGGCCGCCGCTCGGCGGAGAACGGATTCCGCGTAGGCACGGTTATCCGTGCGCCTGCAATTGATCACCGTCGGTAAACGCCCACCACAATGGGTCCAAGACGGCGTCAAAGATTACCAGCGGCGCCTGCCACCGGAGCTGGCGACAACCTTAATAGAGATCGAACCCGCGAAGCAGCGTAACGGCCTTACCGGAGAACGCCGGATGGCCGAAGAATATGCGCGCATTGAAAAAGCCATAACTCCTCGCGCCACGATTATTGCGCTGGATCAAAGTGGGGAGACTTTCAGCAGTGAACGGCTTTCGAAACAGCTCGCAAGGTGGTTACAAAGTGGACGCAATTGCGCTTTTATTATCGGTGGCGCCGATGGTCTCGGGAGGGAATGTGTGCGAAGTGCTGACCATATATGGTCTCTATCGGATCTGACTTTTCCGCATGCGCTTGTGCGAGTTATCGTGCTGGAACAGATTTACCGTGCTTGGACCATCCTTAAGAACCACCCTTATCATCGCGCGTAACGGGCGGGATGGAGGGTCACCTAATTGGTTTCGCCGCAGTCCGCCGCGTCGCCTAACGATGGCGGGCAGCTTTAAGTGTTTTCCGTTAGGCTTTAGGGGTCATGGCGCAGCCCCAACTCTCGCTTGCATCGCAATCGCCTAGGCGTCGCGAACTCCTCACACAACTCGGGGTTACCTTCGAACTCATTCCCGTAGATGTGGACGAAAGCCCACATGAAAATGAGGTGCCGCGGGCCTATGTAGAACGCTTGGCAGTGATGAAAGCACAGACAGGCTGGACGGTAAATGGTGGTGCCTTACCGGTACTCGGTGCCGATACAGCGGTTGTGTTGGACGAGCTGATCATGGGCAAGCCGGTTGATAAAGCGGAGGGATTGGCCATGCTTGCACAGTTGTCCGG
The DNA here is from genome assembly GCA_964493555.1 of uncultured Gammaproteobacteria bacterium. Classification (GTDB taxonomy): domain Bacteria; phylum Pseudomonadota; class Gammaproteobacteria; order JADZEE01; family JADZEE01; genus CAZBOQ01. The sequence continues at coordinate 8,157 of CAZBOQ010000164.1, forward strand.
GCACGTGCATAACGTTTATACGGCGGTGGCTATTCGTTCGGATGACGGCCTCGCTTGTCGTGTAAACCTAAGTAGTGTCACCTTCAGGGAGTTGAGTGAAGCAGAATGCGAAAATTACTGGCGAACGGGCGAACCGGCAGATAAAGCTGGTGCCTATGCGATCCAGGGATTGGCGGCCGTGTTTATCGACGACATAAGGGGAAGCTATTCCGGGGTAATGGGGTTGCCGCTGTTCGAAACAGCGGAACTGCTCGCGGGTATCGGCATAGCTCCGCTCTGATAGTGTCGCTTATAAAAAGGCGCGCCAGCGAATACTCGCCAGCGCGCCGACACCTAATCTTGGCCGTCTAGAGCAGTGGCACAATCAGCAAAGCGACTATATTGATGATTTTAATGAGCGGGTTGACTGCCGGACCAGCTGTGTCTTTATAAGGATCACCGACGGTATCACCGGTAACTGCGGCATGATGTGCTTCGCTGCCCTTGCCGCCGTGATTGCCGTCTTCGATGTATTTCTTGGCGTTGTCCCAAGCACCGCCGCCGACCGTCATCGAGATGGCGATGAAAATGCCGGTGATGATGGTGCCGAGCAAAAGACCGCCAAGCGCCTTAGGGCCCGCGTCAGGTCCCATCAGCCAGCCCATACCAAACGCCACGACCACCGGTACGAGAACCGGCAAGAGCGAGGGTACGATCATCTCCTTGATGGCTGAGCGGGTCAGCAAATCGACAGCGCGCGAATAGTCAGGCTTGGAGGTTCCTTCCATGATTCCCGGGATCTCTTTGAACTGCCGACGCACTTCCATCACCACGGAGCCGGCCGCGCGGCCGACTGCTTCCATCGCCATTGCGCTGAACAGATACGGGACTAGGCCGCCGATAAAGAGACCAATGATTACTGCAGGATCCGAAAGTTCAAATTCGACATGTCGACCGGCCTTCTCCAATGAGTGCGTGTAGTCGGCGAACAACACCAGCGCAGCCAGACCGGCGGAGCCGATTGCGTAACCTTTAGTTACCGCTTTGGTGGTGTTACCTACTGCATCCAGAGGATCAGTGATGCCGCGGATCTCTTGGGGCAGATCCGCCATCTCAGCGATACCGCCCGCGTTGTCGGTGATAGGACCATAGGCGTCGAGGGCGACGATAATACCAGTCATCGATAACATCGAGGTCGCGGCGATGGCGATACCGTAAAGATCCGCCAGTTCGTACGACGCCCAAATCGCCGCACAGACGAACAATACCGGCCAGGCAGTGGACTTCATCGAGATGCCCAAACCCGCAATCATATTGGTTGCGTGTCCGGTCTCAGACGCCGCAGCGATTTGTTGCACCGGTTTGAACTCGGTGCCGGTGTAGTACTCCGTAATCCACACCAGTGCCGAGGTCAACACCAATCCGACCAGCGCGGCGCCATACAATTTATTAACTGAATACTGTGCGACATCTGACATCATCCAGCTGGTTACCGGATAGAATGCGATCGCTGCCAGTACACCGGCGACAATTAAACCGCGATACAGGGCTGACATAATTTTGCCGCCCTCGTTGGCTTTAACGAAGTAGGTACCGATGATCGAGGCGATAATGGAAACGCCACCGAGCACTAGGGGATACAACACTACGTTCTGACCACCACCTTCCAACACCAGGGAACCGAGCAGCATAGTTGCGATCACAGTGACCGCATAAGTTTCGAATAAGTCCGCGGCCATGCCGGCGCAATCGCCGACGTTATCGCCGACATTATCGGCGATAACGGCTGGATTACGCGGATCATCTTCCGGGATCCCCTGTTCGACCTTGCCGACCAGATCTGCACCGACGTCCGCACCCTTGGTGAAGATTCCGCCACCCAGTCGCGCGAATATCGAAATGAGTGAGCCGCCGAACGCGAGCCCGATCAGTGGTGAGAGATCAACCTGACCATCGGCGCCGACGGGCAGTAACGCGTAATACCCCGCGCAGCCTAAAAGGCCGAGGCCTACTACTAACATACCGGTAATGGCGCCGCCGCGAAATGCAACAGTGAGAGCTGCGTTAATACCGTTTTTCGCCGCTTCTGCGGTACGCAAATTAGAGCGCACGGAGATGTTCATGCCGATGTAACCAGCGGCGCCCGACAACAGTGCCCCGGCAAGGAACCCGAACGCGGTCCACGCGCCGAGCGCAAACCACATTGCCAGAAACAGCACCGCGCCGACGATGCTGATGGTGATGTACTGGCGATTCAGATAGGCGGCGGCCCCTTGTTGGATCGCTGCGGCGATTTCCTGCATGCGTTCGTTGCCTTCCGGTTGAGCCAAGATCCAACGAACCGACCAAGCCCCGTACAAGATCGCGAGCACGGAACAGGCTAAAGCAAACATTAGTGCTTCTGACATCGAAATGATCCCCTGTTACTATAATTGCCTGAATTTACACGATAAAAAGGGGGCCAGGCCCCCGAGTTCGATCGTTTCATGGTTTCCGGCGCCTTGCGGCGGCGTGGAACAGTGCCCAAAAACCTGTGCAATTCTAACGGTTTATCAGGTGACTTCAAAGCTTGTGGTAAGGCGCTTGGGCACCGCCACGTTGTCGAGGCGCACATAGCTCGGCAGGCCGTTTTCAAAAGGCGGGTAGTCCTCACCTTCGATCAAGGGTTGCAGGTAACGTCGGCAGGGCTCTGTGATGGCGAAGCCATCGTCGCTGATAAATTCGCGTGGCATTTTTTTTTCGACATTGGCCACGTCGGCGAGGGCAGCCATCCCGATCTCCCAGCCATACGGATCGTTGCACGTCCGTACGATCGTCGGCATCACCGCATTCTCACCATTTAGCGCCATCTCCACTGCCGCACAGCCCAACGCATAAGCTTGTTCAACATCCGTTTTTGAAGCGATATGCCGGGCAGCCCGTTGCAGGTAGTCGGCCACTGCCCAATGGTATTTGTAACCCCACTTCTCTTTAACCAGATTCGCGATGATCGGCGCGACGCCTCCGAGCTGCGCATGACCGAACGCGTCACGGGTACCGGCATCGGAAAGGAAATGGCCTGCTTTATCACGCACCCCTTCCGAAACCACAATCGCACAGTAGCCATGAGCGTTGACCGCATGTTCTACCGCCCGCAGAAACAGTGCTTCGTCGAACGGTATCTCCGGAAATAAAATGATGTGCGGCGCCTCGCCTGGCGCATTGGCGGCAAGTCCGCCGGCGGCCGCAATCCAGCCGGCGTGGCGTCCCATGACTTCCATAACGAATACCTTAGTCGAGGTCTTGGCCATGGAGGCGACGTCAAAACCTGCTTCCCGGATCGACACCGCTACGTATTTTGCGACTGAACCGAACCCGGGGCAGTTATCGGTAATGGGTAGATCGTTATCCACTGTTTTCGGAATACCGATGCAGGTTATCGGATAATCGAGCGAGGCACTTATTTGCGCCACCTTGTTAGAGGTGTCTTGGGAGTCGCCGCCGCCGTTGTAAAGGAAATAACCGATGTTGTGTGCTTTAAAGACATCGATAAGACGTTCGTATTCGGCACGATTGTCATCTAGCCCCTTGAGTTTGTATCGGCAGGAACCAAACGCGCCGGACGGCGTATAGCGAAGCGCAGCGATGGCTTCGTCGGACTCCTTCGAGGTATCGATCATGTCTTCGGTAAGCGCTCCGATGATGCCGTTGCGCCCGGCGTAGACCGTGCCGAGTCGATCAGCGTTGGCGCGTGCGGTTTGGATTACTCCGCAGGCGCTTGCGTTGATCACCGCAGTGACGCCGCCGGACTGGGCGTAAAAGATGTTCGCGTTCCCCATCAAAACTCCGATTGGTTTTTTCTACACAACATTACACAAGCTCGATCACGATCTTACTCTGGGCGCTACGCGCGTCAAACCCGAAGCGCTTAGGTGGCATTGGACTTTCCAAGGCCTTTGAGGGACGATCAAGACCGTGTTGACAGAGGAAATCCGTGGAAGGCTGCGGGCCCTAAACACGCCGGTAATGATGACGCGAAGTACTGTCTTGAGTCTCCTGAGTGCCGCCGCTGTGGCGATTGTTGCATGCGCCGCGGGAGGTGCTGATATTGATCTGCCGGAGATCGGTGATTCTGCCGGAGGTATTATCTCGCCGGCGCAGGAACGCAAAATCGGTGAAGCGGTGCTCGCTCAGGCGCGCCAGCACGCCGCTGTTATAGACGATCCCGAAGTGCAGGCCTACCTGCAGTCGGTGGGCTCGCGCCTCGCCAACAACGTTGTCGACCATGAAGGCACGTTTAATTTTTTCCTCATAAACGATCCCAACATCAATGCGTTCGCCGTTCCCGGTGGCGTGATCGGTATGCACAGCGGATTGATACTGGCCTCGCAGAGCGAGTCGGAAGTGGCCGCGGTGTTGGCACATGAGATAACCCACGTCACCCAACGCCATATCGCACGTAGCTTCGAAGCGCAGAGCAAAATGAGCTTACCGATGGCAGCGGCCATGATTGGCGCGATGCTGCTCGGTGCAACCACCAGCCCAGACGCTGGCCAGGCGGCGATCGCAGCGGCGACCGCGGCGCAGGCACAGGCGCGAATCAACTTCACCCGTGCGAATGAATTTGAAGCCGACCGCATCGGCATAGCATTGCTTAACGATTCCGGTTTCGATCCTCATTCGATGGCGGCTTTTTTCGAGCGTCTGCAAACCGCCAACCGCTTTACCGATCCCAAGCATATTCCGGAGATTTTGCGGTCACATCCGGTAAGCACCACACGTGTCGCCGAGGCGCGCGGCCGAGCGGCCGAGTATCCGGCGCTGGAGTACGAAGAGAGCTTCACCTATGACCTTGCTAAGGCGAAGATCCGGGTGCTGGTCGCAGTTGATGAGCGTGCACTGGTAAGCGACTATGAGAACAATTTGGCTTCGGGCCGTTACAAAAGCGAAGCTGCGGCACGCTACGGTTACGCGCTGGCATTGATGGAAACGCGCGATTTCAGCAAGGCGCGCGTACAACTTCAACGGCTGTTGCTCGATGATGAGGAACAGGTCGCCTACATTCTTGCCTTGGGTAAGCTAGAGATTGCGGCGGGCAACTTTGATGCGGGGATCGCCCTGCTTGCCTACGCTCACGAACTGTATCCCGGTTACCGCCCCGTAGTACTGGAGTACACTGAGGCGTTGTTGATGGCCCAACGCCCCGACGCGGCGCGCGAGGTGTTACGTGAGTACTCCTTCGGGCGCAGTACCCAACCGCGTTATTTCAAGCTACTGGCCGAGGCGGAAGAGCGCACTGGATCGATAGTCGAATCGCATATCGCGCTATCCGAATACTATTTTAAGCTAGGTCGCCCAATACTCGCAAAGCAGCAACTTGAGCTGGCCCGGCGGGGAAATACTGCCGATTACTACCAGCGCGAACGGATAGAAGCCCGTATGGAAGAGATCAACGAATTCATTGCAGAAGAAGGCGGTCGTGGCAAGCGCCGCAGGCGAAGCTAGTCCCTCGAACACTAAACGGTTGCAAAACAGCGCTGAGCCGCAAATCCGCTAATATCTTCAAGCTTGTTTCGCGCCGCATTAATTGGAAAGCAACAACTTTGCATAAACCAGGTACGGAGGTTGCTTTACTAAATACGTTCATGGTTAGCAAAGTTGGTAAGGGCATGGATGTCGCCGAGGTTACGATGTTGTTCATCGCAGCTTTTCCGGTCGCATTACTTGCCGTTCCCCTGGGTTGTCCCTTGCGACGTTGGTCGTAATAGTTGGCCGTTGCAGAAAAACGATCTGCGAGTAACTGTCTGGGACGCGAGCACGGGGAATGACGAATAAATCTGGCGCATTCCCGACTGCCCCAGGCGAAAAAGCAAACCGAGTCAGACGGGACTTGGTGCTACTCGACTCCGTCTGATCGGGCACTAGCGGGCATGGATGGCTGTGCTACTCGGTCATTTGCTCGAGCATCTCCTCGGCAAGGCCACGCAGCCTCGTAAGCCTTTGTAACGAACGTCGCCGCAGAACCCGTTTCTCCGTCAGCGCTTGCTGCAGCGTGATCGATCACGGCTTTTGCCAAATCATCCGATCCCACACCTTTGGGTAAACAATAGGGTGCCGATCCCACTGTGTCCCAGGTGTCATGCACCGCCGCCACATAGGCAACGCAGGCATTACCCAACTCGATGTCGGTATCTTGAACCCGCGCCTCGCACCAGTCGATCAATGACAGACGGTCAATAAACCAGGCAGTGGAGGACTGTGCAGTTAGCATGAGCACAAAGAACAAACATCTGGCTTTCATGTTGCCGAGAATACCGCAGCTGCGGCGGAAGGTCTTGCCCAATTAGGAAGGTTGCCCGCGAGGTTTTCACAATAGAGATATGGTGGGCCGTGCAGGAGTCGAACCTGCGACCAACTGATTAAAAGTCAGCTGCTCTTCCAACTGAGCTAACGGCCCTTTTTGGATGCTGGTGGCGTCAAAAATGCGCGCCGCGATAATACCCAATGGTCCCGATATTAGAAAGCTAGTCGATCTGCTTACGACCTTTTTTTGCCTGTTCTGCCAGAGAGAGAATGGACTCTCCGTTCCTTAGACGAACAGTCCTGCCCGACCTCTGTGAGGATGCACGTTACCAACAGGACTTGATTTTTACGCTTCAAGCCGTATGTTCTCGCGACAGGTTTAGGTGTACGGGAAGGCGAGAATGCCGATTTACGAGTATCAGTGTGATAAATGTGGGCATAAGTTCGAGGAAATGCAGCGCATGTCCGACGATAAATTGACTGTTTGTCCGGAGTGCGGGGAGGCGGCGTTGCGCAAGCTCATCTCGGCAGCGGCGTTTCGCCTGAAGGGCGAGGGTTGGTACGAAACAGATTTCAAAGATAGCGGCAAGAACAAGGAAAAGAAGGAGGACGCCAAGACCACGGACGGCAAGAAAACCGAAGGTGGTGAGGGAAAATCGGACGCTAAGGGTAAGAGCGACACTAAGACGAGCACAAGCAGCGATAGCAAATCCTCATCGAGTTCGTCCACGAAGTCTTCCAGTGGGAAAAATGACTGAATTGCCGCGAACCCTGCTCACTCTACCGCCCGTGCGTTTGGTTGCGCTCTCGCGGGCGAAACCGTAACATCCCCCGCGTTTCTGCCTACCGGCACCGGGGCGTCTGTACACACACGGACGAGCCAAATCCATGCGAACGCACAGTTGTGGAGAACTCAGCACTGCCAACGTCGATGACGAGGTCGTGCTGTGTGGCTGGGCTCATCACCGGCGGGACCATGGCGGGGTCATCTTCATCGATCTCAGAGACCGTTACGGGCTCACCCAGGTTGTCTACGATCCGGATACGCCTGACAGCTTCGCTATAGCCGAGGAGGTGCGCAACGAATTCGTCCTCAAGGTAACCGGCCAGGTTCGCCACCGTGAGGAGGGAACGGTCAATCCGAAAATGATTACCGGCGAGATCGAGGTCCTCGGCAGGTCGCTAGAAGTGTTGAATCGGGCGGATACACCACCGTTTCAGATCGACGATCAACACGTCGGAGATGATCACAAACTGCGCTACCGCTACGTGGACCTGCGCCGACCGGAGATGCAGCGGAATCTCCTACTGCGCGCAGACGTCACGCGGGTGCTCAGGAGTTTTCTTGATAAACATGATTTCGTAGATGTGGAAACGCCAATTCTGACCAAAGCCACACCTGAGGGTGCGCGCGATTATCTGGTGCCGAGTCGTACGCATCCAGGTGATTTTTTTGCGCTGCCGCAGTCGCCTCAGCTATTCAAGCAGCTCTTGATGATGTCGGGGATGGATCGCTACTACCAGATTGCCCGTTGTTTTCGTGATGAAGATTTGCGCGCCGATCGCCAACCGGAGTTCACCCAGCTTGATGTCGAGATGTCGTTTACGGATGTCGAACAGGTCACGGGCTTGATGGAGTCCATGGTTGCAACTCTGTTCCAAGAGGTCCTCGGAGTGTTTTTGCCGTCCCCACTCCCACGCATTACTTATGCCGACGCGGTGACGCGCTACGGTAGCGACCGCCCCGATCTACGTGTTCCACTGGAGCTTATCGAGGTTGGTGACCTTATGGTCGACGTCGACTTCAAGGTATTTGCAGGTCCAGCGAATAGCGAAATTGGCCGTGTCGCGGCATTGCGGGCGCCCGGGGGCGGTCAACTGACCCGAAAGCAGATCGACGATTACACGGACTATGTAAGCCAATTCGGCGCCCGCGGCCTAGCCTACATCAAGGTCAACGATGCCACGACGGGACGCATTGGTCTGCAATCACCGATCCTCAAGTTTCTTCCCGACAATGTGATTGCGGAAGTGATGAGACGCACGGGCGCCGCCACCGGAGATTTGGTCTTCTTTGGCGCCGACAGCGCTCGAGTGGTAAACAACAGCCTAGGGGCACTGCGCTTGAAGCTCGGTCGAGATCTCAATCTCGTCAAAGACGGTTGGTATCTGTTGTGGGTCACTGACTTTCCGATGTTCGAATGGAACGAAGAAGAAAAGCGGTGGGACTCCCTGCACCATCCGTTCACGGCGCCGGCGACCGATGATCCGCAGGTATTGGAAAGAGATCCAGGTGGTTGCCACTCGCTTGCTTACGATCTGGTGCTGAACGGTACAGAGCTCGGCGGCGGATCTATCCGTATCCATTCACAGGCGATGCAGCAAACTGTATTCACACTGCTTGGGATCGATGAACAGGAAGCCCAGGAGAAGTTCGGTTTTCTGCTCGACGCATTGCGTTATGGCTGTCCGCCGCACGGCGGCATTGCGTTCGGACTTGATCGCATTGTCATGCTAATGGCCGGCGCCGACTCTATCCGTGATGTTATTGCCTTCCCCAAAACCCAGACGGCGAGTTGTCTCCTGACCGATGCACCGGCCTCGGCGACTGACCGCCAGCTGAAAGAACTCGGAGTCCAGGTGCGCCGGAAAGCTAAATGAGATATTGATTTGATGGGAGCCTGTTGAGGTTGACCTGGTTTATTTTGAACACTATGTTTTAGTGTATACAAGGCACTAGATAACCCGATGGCCGGTATCAACGGATATCCACACCTGACCGTGAGCACCGACGCTAGGATGTTCACACTTCGCGCTGGTTACCTCGAGTTTCTGCTGATCCGTCGCGCGGCACTGCCTTCGGCAGACATTTGGGCATTGCCTGGTGGTTTTGTAGATCTTGATGAAACTCTGGGCGCGGTTGTCGCCCGGGAGCTGGAAGAGGAAACCGGGATTACGGGCGTCTGCCTCGAACAGCTCTACACCTTCGGCGCACCCGAGCGGGATACGTGCGCGCCTTTAGTCAGTCGAGGATCCGGAGGGCGGTAGAGATCGTCGTGTAATGGTTTAAGGAGAGCCACTATGTTAACGCTTAACAGCGTACCCATCAGCAGTCGGATCAATGTGCCTGACACTATCGAAGAGCAGGTCCCGGCCGACGAACTTGAAGCCTTGCGCGCGGAGATAAAACTAACCTTGGTTGAACAAGATGCCGTCTTGGTCGCCCATTACTACACCGATGCAGATCTACAGGTGTTGGCGGATGAAACGGGCGGCTATGTTTCCGATTCACTCGACATGGCGCGTTTCGGCAATGAGACGGACGCGAGCACTCTCGTGGTTGTGGGGGTGCGCTTCATGGGCGAGACCGCTAAAATCCTAAACCCAGAGAAACGCGTCTTGATGCCGGATCTCGATGCTAACTGCTCGCTGGATCTAGGTTGCCCGCCCGAAGAATTCAGTGCTTACTGTGATGCTCACCCTAAGCGCACGGTGGTCGTGTACGCAAATACCAGTGCCGAGGTGAAGGCGCGTGCCGATTGGATGGTGACCTCCGGCAGTGCCGTGGAGCTTATTCGTCACTTGATGAGTCGGGGCGAGAGAATCCTCTGGGCGCCGGATAAATATCTCGGTAATTACCTTCAAACCGAAACCGGCGCCGACATGTTGTTGTGGGACGGGGCGTGTGTCGTGCATGAAGAATTCAAGGCTAAAGAGCTCGGTGAGATGCGGACAGCGTACCCTGATGCCACGGTACTAGTGCATCCAGAATCGCCGCCGCAGGTGATTGCGCAGGCCGACGTGGTTGATTCGACCTCCGGTCTGATCAGAGCGGTTCGGACGCTACCTGCCGACAAGTTCATTGTCGCCACCGATCGTGGCATCTTCTACAAAATGCAGGCGGCCGCCCCGGACAAAATGCTGCTCGAGGCGCCCACTAGCGGTAAGAGTGCAACCTGCAAAAGTTGTGGGCATTGTCCGTGGATGGCGATGAACAGCATGCGCAAGCTCCTGGCCGTGCTCAAGACCGGTATCAACGAAATTCATGTTGACCCTGAAATCGCGAGGCGCGCAGCAGGCCCGATCGAACGTTTGCTCACGTTCTCGCGCCAGCGCAACAAGCTCGTGTACGGGAACAACGACGCTTAGGTAGTTCTGCGATTCATGCAAGGCGTTACAGTTGTTTTACTGCACGGCCTCTGGATGAACGGGTGGGACATGAGCGTGTTACGCCGCCGTCTTAACAAAGCAGGATATCGTGCCCATCAATTTAGTTATCCCTCATTTAGGCAGCCACCGCGCGCGAACGCTAGCAAGCTCGATGCGTTTGTATCGGCACTAAACACCGAGCGAGTACATTTCATCGCCCATAGCCTGGGAGGGCTCGTGTTACGTCATTTCTTTCACGCTTTCCCTGCCCAACCCGGCGGTCGTGTGGTAACACTGGGCACGCCCCACTCCGGCTCAAGCGCTGCGCGTTGGTTGGACATGAACGGACTCGGTAGTAGTTTGCTTGGTCAAAGCATCGACGCGGGTTTGATAGGCGAGCTTCCCGCTTGGAACGCTGCGCGCGATCTTGGTGTTATCGCTGGCACTTTGCGGATGGGATTCGGCTGCATCATCCCCGGGATCCCCAAACCGAACGACGGCACCGTCTCGGTCACTGAAACCAGGTTGCCCAACATGGCTGATCACATCGCGCTTCCGGTCTCGCATTTTGGTCTGTTGTTTTCTAGGTCGGTCGTGGCGCAGGCCCTTCATTTTTTCGAAAACGGTGCATTCTCACGGCCCTAAGGGGCGGATGGGCCATTGTCGCTGGGGTGTCATTGCGCGCAGTGGTAAAATCAATCGGCTTAAGGAACTTCCAATCGGGAATTCATAACAATCATGGCTGGCCACAGTAAATGGGCTAATATCCGGCACCGAAAGGGCCGTCAGGACGCCAAACGGGGTAAGCTCTTCACCAAGCTGATCCGCGAGATCACGGTAGCCGCGAAAATGGGCGGCGGTGATGTGGATGCTAACCCACGCCTACGGGCGGCGGTCGATGCGGCGCTTTCGAACAATATGCCGAAAGACACCGTGGACCGTGCCATCAAGCGTGGCGCTGGCGGCGACGATGCCACCAACGTCGAGGAAGTGCGTTACGAAGGGTATGGGCCTGGCGGCGTTGCAGTAATTGTCGATTGTATGACCGATAATCGGAATCGTACCGTGTCGGAGGTCCGCCATGCGTTCACCAAGGCTGGCGGCAACCTCGGCCAGGATGGATCAGTCGCCTATCTCTTCAATAAAATGGGTGTGATCACTCTCCCTGCGACTACCGATGAGGATGCGGTGATGGAATTGGCGATTGAAGCTGGCGCCGACGATATCATCATCGACGATGAAGGCGCTATCGAAGTATTGTGTGCGCCAGAGGATTTTGGCGCCATCAAAGATGGGTTGACTGACGCGGGTTTTAAACCGGAAACGGACGAGGTCACGATGCGTGCCAGTACCAGCAATTTGCTGGAACGCGAGGACGCCGAGAAACTATTGCGGCTTATCGATGTGTTGGAAGAACTCGATGACGTACAGCGGGTTTATTCAAATGTAGAGATTACGTCCGAGGTCATGGCACAACTTTGACCGCATCTCACTTTGGGCCTTATCGATTTGGCCGGCCTAGCGAGCCTAGTAAGGCAATGTCAGCTGGTAACGAGGCTGCCTTTTTCAGTTTGGTTGCTTTCATATGAACCGGATCCTCGGTGTCGACCCGGGTTCGCGTATTACTGGCTATGGTGTTGTTGAGGTGCATGCCGATCGCATTATCCATGTCGCGAGCGGCTGTATTAAAAGCACCACAGGAGATTTTTCTAAGCGCCTACAAACTATTTTCACTGAACTTCTCGAGGTCATCGACGTTCATACGCCGGACGAGATGGCGGTAGAGAAAGTGTTCGTTAACCGCAATCCCGATTCGGCGCTTAAACTCGGACAGGCGCGCGGTGCGGCGATAGTGGCGGCAGCGTCCCGCGATCTCGGCGTCTACGAATTCAGCGCCACCGAGATCAAAAAAGCGATCGTCGGTCGGGGCCATGCCGACAAGGCGCAGATGCAACATATGGTCAAGGTGTTGCTGTCCTTGCGTGCGTTACCGCAAGCTGATGAAGCGGATGCGCTGGCTGCGGCGCTCTGCCATGGGCACACACGCGAGGGCCTGGCCCGCATGAGAGGCATCGGCAGCCAGCGTCGAAGGGGTTAACAATGATCGGACGGCTTAAGGGCACGCTGATTTACAAACAACCACCGCATTTGATGGTGGATGTCGCAGGTGTCGGATATGAGCTTGAGGCGCCCATGACGACTTTTTATCAACTGCCAGAAATCGACAATGTGGTGGATCTCTTTACTCACCTCGTGGTACGCGACGACGCGCATCTTTTGTTTGGTTTCGGTACATCCCGCGAGCGGGCGATGTTTCGCACGCTCATCAAAGTCAATGGTGTTGGCGCTAAGATGGCGTTGGTGATTCTGTCGGGAATGGAGGTCGAACAATTAGCGAGGTGCGTGGAAGCGGGCGACACCTTAAGTCTGACACGTTTACCGGGCGTCGGTAAGAAGACCGCGGAACGGCTCATCATGGAACTGCGCGATCGATTGGCAGTATCGGGAAGCCTCGAACCGCCTGGCGCGCTCGGCGGGCCGGTCGGCAGGCCGGATGATCCCATTGCCGACGCTGTGAGCGGCCTGGTGGCGCTTGGCTATAAACCCCAGGAGGCGAGTCGTTATGTTAACGCTGTAAATACTGCTGGCCTTGATGGTGAACAGATCATTCGTGAAGCATTGAAGTCGCTGGTCAAGGGATAATGGCATGGAAAAGTTAAGGACTGTGCGTTCTAGCAAAGCAATGGTTGGTGACGAAACCAGATGACCCAAGAGAACCCGGCACGTGTAGCGAACGCATTGGTCGAAGACACGGCCCTCGACGAAACTCTGCGTCCGAAACTGCTGGCCGACTACGTCGGCCAGCCTGCCGTGCACGAACAGATGTCGATCTTTATCACCGCGGCGCGGAGGCGTGCGGAGGCGATGGATCATGTGTTGATATTTGGGCCGCCAGGTCTCGGTAAGACCACGCTGGCGCACATCGTTGCGGCTGAACTTGGAGTGGGTCTGCGGCAGACTTCGGGTCCGGTGCTGGAGCGTCCAGGCGACCTCGCCGCCCTGCTCACCAACCTCGAACCGCGCGACGTGTTGTTCATCGACGAGATTCATCGCTTGAGCCCAGTCGTCGAGGAGGTCCTCTATCCAGCGATGGAGGACTATCAAATTGACATCATCATCGGCGAGGGACCGGCTGCCCGTGCGATAAAATTGGATCTGCCGCCTTTTACTCTGGTTGGAGCGACTACTCGCGCGGTGCTGTTGACTTCGCCGTTTCGCGATCGTTTTGGCATTGTGCAGCGCCTTGAGTTTTATGCAAGGGAGGATCTCGCAACCATTATTACTCGCTCGGCGCGTATCCTAGATGTAGAGCTTGAGTCTGATGGCAGTGCTGAGATCGCGGGTCGCAGTCGCGGTACGCCACGTATTGCTAACCGGCTGTTGCGCCGGGTGCGCGACTATTCCGACGTGCGTGCCGATGGTCACATTACGGCCGAGATCGCGTCGCGGGCGTTGGATCTGCTCGATGTAGATGTTCACGGGCTGGATATGATGGACCGGAAGCTGCTCTTGTCGATCATGGAGAAGTTCGATGGTGGTCCGGTGGGGATCGATAACCTAGCCGCAGCGATCGGTGAGGAGCGTGGCACCATTGAGGATGTACTGGAACCCTTTCTCATCCAGCAAGGCTTTCTCATGCGGACCCCGCGCGGGCGCATGGCAACCCGCACCGCCTGGCAGCATTTCGGGCTGAAACCGCCGAAAGGGCTCCCGCAGGAGCCGGATCTCTTCGATCCACCGGCTGGCTAGATTAATGTCTTGTCCTGTACATGGCGGACAAGGGCTTGGCGAATCGTCTACGTCATTGGCGGGACAGGATACTAGCGAGCAAAACATGCGTAACAGGGAATTTATCTGGCAAGTCACCGTCTACTACGAAGACACTGATGCGGCTGGCTTGGTTTATCACGCGAACTATTTGAGGTTTCTAGAACGCGCTCGCACCGAATGGCTGCGCGATGCGGGGTTCGAGCAGCGCTTGCTTTTGAACGAACAGCGGATTGCTTTCGCCGTTCGCAACATTGAAATCGAATTCCTCAAACCTGCGCGGTTGGACGATTGTATTGACATCACCGTCGCCGTTGTTAAGGGGGGTCACGCGAGCCTTGTATTATCACAATCTATCCTTCGCGGTGATGAAGTACTTTGCAACGCGAAAGTACGAGTGGCATGTATCAATGTCGATGGCGGGCGACCCATCGGTATTCCTAAGGATGTTATGGCGGAGTTAATACATGGAAGCTGATCTATCGATTGCCAATCTGGTGCTGCAAGCCAGTTTGCTGGTCAAGTTTGTGATGCTGGTTTTACTCGCTGCTTCGTTGGCCTCGTGGACGCTGATTTTTTCTAAGCGGGCTACCATGAGTCGCGCTAAACGCGATGCAGCAACTTTTGAGGATAGGTTCTGGTCGTCGGAGGATTTGACAGCTTTGTACAACCGTATAACGCAGAGCCGAGTCGGTGCGAAAGGCATGGAGAGGATCTTTGAGGCGGGTTTCAAAGAGTTCGCGCGGCTAAAAAAGCGTGAGGGAATCGATCCCATGGCGACCCTGGAGGGCGCTCAGCGCGCCATGCGGGTGGCGTTGGCGCGCGAGCTCGAGGATCTAGAGTCGCGCCTCCCGTTTCTCGCCACAGTGGGTTCGGTCAGCCCATATATTGGGTTGTTTGGCACGGTGTGGGGGATCATGAACTCCTTTCAGGCGCTGGGTAACGTGCATCAGGCCACGCTGGCGATGGTCGCGCCGGGGATCTCTGAAGCATTGATCGCAACAGCAATGGGTTTGTTTGCCGCGATCCCGGCGGTTGTCGCCTACAACCGCTACGCTGCGGAAATCGATCACCTTTACACACGGTACGACATTTTCCTGGAAGAGTTCTCTTCTATCCTGCAGCGCCAGGCTCACTTGTAAGCGTACCGGTTAGCTTTCTGTGAACCTGGGTGTTAATAGCGTGCGAGAGAGCGGATGAGAAGACACTCACAAAGCCGTCGACTGATTTCCGAGATCAACGTCGTGCCCTACATTGATGTGATGCTAGTGCTCTTAGTGATTTTCATGATCACGGCGCCACTCCTTACCCAGGGGGTAAAAGTTGATCTACCGCAGGCCTCTTCCGAGGTGCTACCACCGTCAGATAAAGAACCGTTGATCATCAGCATCGACGCGGGTGGGAGTTACTACATAGAGTTTGACCAGGGCAGCGACAAACCGGTGGATACTGAAACTATGCTGACTCGTGTCAGTGCCCTTCTTCGCTATCAACCGGGTATTCCTGTACTGGTGCGTGGTGACGCCGATGTGTCATACGGGCGGGTGGTCGGTTTAATGACCCTTTTACAAAGCGCTGGTGTTGAAAGTGTTGGATTAATGACGGAGCCGCCGGACTCAGGTTGATGTTTCGACTGAAAAAAGCAGGGACTACGCGCGCGGTTTTTTACTCGCTGGGCATCCATGCAATGGCGGTAGCGCTTTTGACCGTCAGCATGGAGTTTGACGATTACACGCCTCCCGGACGCGTTGCGAGTAACAAGATCGTGCGGGCGGTGGCGGTGGATAAACGCAAGGTCGAGGCAGAAGTAAAACGGCTTAAGGCGAGGGAATTGGAGCGCGTTAAGGAGCGGGAAACGGAAGAACGCGAGCTGGCGGATCTCAAAAAAGAGCGCCAGCGACTAGAGAACGAAAAGAAAAAGGCCGAGCAGCGCCTTGCGGACACCGCCAAAAAGCGTAAGGAAGAGGAAAAAAAGAAAAGGAAAGCGGAGGCCGAGCGCAAAGCTGAAGAGCGTAAGGTAGCCGTGGAGAAAAAGCGGGTTGCTGAAGAGCGACAGAAAGCTGAAAAGGAAAAGATGCGTTTGGCGAAAGTGAAGGAGCAAGCCGAGGAGCGCGCACGGCAACAGGAACTATTGGCGGAACTCGCTGCCGAAGAACAAGCGGAGGCAGCAGCGTTGCAGGTGGATCACGATAGACGTCAGATCTCCGAATACACGGCGCGCATCCAGAATGCGATCGAGAATGTTTTCAATAATCCGGCGCGCGGACAGGGCCTATCCTGTAAAATTCGGATTCGAATTATCCCTGGTGGTGATGTCGTCGAAGCACTGGTGATTAGCGGTAGTGGCAATGCAACATTCGATCAGCGCGCGGAAGCCGCGGTTCTCAAAGCCGCGCCGTTACCGGTGCCACACGATCCGCGCATCTTCGCGGAGTTCAAGACTATTGATCTCACCTTTAAACCACGGGACTGATACTAGACATGCTTAAAGTCGTAAAGCTCATATTGATTTGTTGTTTGTGGCTAAGTAGCAGTGCTAGCCACGCCGTTCTTGACATCACGATCACTAAAGGCCTCGATAGTGCTTTCCCGATCGCCATCGTGCCGTTTCGTTGGACTGGAGACGCTAGTGTGCCGGCGTTGGATGTCGCTGGGATCGTCGCCAGCGATCTGGTTCGGACCGGCCGTTTCTCACCGATGCCACGCGGAGATCTGCCATCACGGCCAGCTGATTATTCCGAGATAAATTTCAAGGACTGGCGATTGCTTGGTATGGATCACCTAGTCGTCGGGCAGCTCAGCGAACGCGCAGCCGGCGACTATGAGATCGAATTCCGTCTAATCGATGTTTTCCGGCAAAAGCAGCTTGCCGGTTTTAAGATTCCAGCCAATCATGCCACTCTACGCCTGACCGCGCATCAGATCAGTGACATCATTTATGAAAAGCTTACCAACGAACGGGGAGCTTTCTCCACCCGAGTTGCCTACGTCACCGTCGTAAAGGATCTTAATGGCAAGCGGATCTATCGCTTGTTGTTATCCGACGCCGACGGTTTCAACGCTAAAACGCTGCTCGAATCGCGGGAACCACTGTTGTCACCTGCCTGGTCTCCCGACGGTAAGCACATTGCCTATGTTTCCTTCGAGGATAAGAACTCTGCCATTTGGGTGCAGGACGTGCGTACCGGTAAACGCGATCGGGTCGCCCATGGCCCTGGGATCAACAGCGCGCCTGCTTGGTCTCCCGATGGTAACCGGTTGGCGATGACCTTGTCGCGCGACGGTAACCCTGAGATTTATGTGTTGCATCTCGCCAGTCGCCAGCTGCAAAGACTCACCCGTCACTATTCCATTGACACCGAGCCCGCTTGGTCGCCGGATGGCCGTAAGCTTTTGTTTACCTCTGACCGTGGCGGCGGTCCACAGCTCTATGAAATGACATTAGGCGGTGGGGCAAAACGCCTAACCTTCAATAAAGGTACCTACAACGCTCGCGGTC
The DNA here is from genome assembly GCA_964493555.1 of uncultured Gammaproteobacteria bacterium. Taxonomy (GTDB): domain Bacteria; phylum Pseudomonadota; class Gammaproteobacteria; order JADZEE01; family JADZEE01; genus CAZBOQ01. The sequence goes on from CAZBOQ010000164.1 coordinate 25,894, forward strand.
GTTATTCTCCGAATGGAGATCAGATCGCCATGGTGCACCGTCGAGACGGCGGTTACCGGATCGCGCTGTTAGACCTCGCGAGCGACGACTTTCAAGTGCTGACAACCTCGCGTTTTGACGAATCCCCGACCTTTGCTCCCAACGGCAGTATGATCATCTACACTACGATGGGAGCCCGGGGCACGGAACTTGCGGCCACCTCGATTGACGGCCGCGTCAAGCAGCGCCTCACCCAATCCGGCGGGGAGGTGCGCGAACCCGCTTGGGGGCCGTTCCGAAACTGATAGCGTAAAGTGCGAGGAGTTGCTAGATGAAAAAATTACAATTGGGTGTTGTCTTGTTTTCCTTGGTGTTCGTGCTAGGTGGTTGCGAGACGTTGGAGAAAAAAGACGCCGAAACTGAAGGTAGTGCCAAAGTCGAAGATCGAACAGCGTCAGATGATCGCGCTAGCGCGTACCCAGTCGATGATGAGAGTTACGAAACTGCAACTCCGCTGGAGGATCCGGATAACTCCGCTGCACTTTCGCAGCGCATTATCTATTTCGACTACGATAGCTCGGAGGTGGAAACCAAGTATCGTGAGGTAGTGCAGGCGCATGCGCGACGGTTGGCGAATAACCCCACTTTCGCCGTTACGCTAGAGGGCCATGCTGACGAGCGTGGTTCACGCGAATACAACCTTGCCCTAGGTGAGCGGCGCGCCAACACCATCCGCCAGCAAATGGTATTGTTGGGGGCCGCGGCGGAGCAGCTTCGCTCAGTTAGTTATGGCGAGGAACGTCCTAGAGTTGAGGGCCACGATGAAACCTCTTGGGCGCAAAACCGGCGGGTAGAAATCCTTTATTGAGTCGAGGTTGCCGTTATGAAGCCGACCACTATCAGGTCAGGACCCATGCGGTTTGTTGTGCTGGTATTATTAATCAGCGCAAGTTTCACTGTTTTGGGGCAGCAGGCGAGCGTCAGTCGTTCGGCCGGAGACTATGCGGAGCGGCTGGCCAGAATTGAGCGTTTGTTGAACAGCCAAGCATTATTCGAACTCTCCAACCGCGTTCAGGCGCTACAGCTTGAGGTGCAACTAATGCGCGGAGAATTGGAAAACCAGACTTATGCCTTAGAACAGATGCGTAATCGCCAACGCGATCTGTACGTTGATCTGGATCGTCGTTTGCAGGGCAGGCAAACGGGTTTCGACAACGGGCTCGTCGCGGACGCGGGCTCGTCGGTGAATGCCACTGGTATCGTCGTCGACACTGCCAATCCGCCGTTGGAAGCGCTATCAGGTGTGAATCCGACCCTGAATACCGACTCGCCGGGTAATGCGCCGGCGTCAGTGGTCGGGCAGATCGATAGCGGCAACGGTGGGTTTACAGTACGGTCGTCTACGGACCCACTTCCACCGACTGAGGCACCTGCCGGTCCAGAACTGGTTACAATGGCGGCGGTCACACCTGGAGTTGTGCTAGAGACTCACGATTCGGAGTCGGTCCCGCCGGTCGACGAAACAAAAGCGGAAGCGTCGTATCGAGCCGCGCTGGCGTTTTTGAAGACAGGTCAATACGACCAGTCGATCGAGGCTTTCAACGATTTCCTCGTCGAGTACCCAAGCAGCGCATATGCTGATAATGCCCAGTATTGGTTGGGAGAGGCTTATTACGTAACCCGCGACTTTGAGCCGGCGATGCGGGAATACACCAAACTTGTTCAAGCCTTTCCGCAAAGCCAGAAGGTTGAACACGCGCTGTTAAAGATCGGTTATTCCCAACAGGAAATGGGAAACTTGAGTGCTGCGATCGCACAACTCGAAGAGGTTTTAAATCTTTATCCCGGCAGTAGCGCCGCTCGCAAAGCCCAGGACCGCTTACAGCAACTTCGATTGGAATAGTGTGGGTGCCATCTAACTATTGCGCGTTGAACATTCCCGCGCAGGCGGCGATGAACTAGTGAGCAGCACCTTGCGCATCACCGAAATATTCTTTTCCCTACAAGGTGAGAGTGCTCGCGTGGGTCTTCCAACGACTTTCGTTCGCCTCACCGGTTGTCCGTTGCGGTGCCAGTATTGTGATACCGCCTACGCTTTTACTGGCGGCACAGTGATGGATATAGAGAGGATATACGCCGAGGTTAAGCAATACCCCACACGCTATGTCACTGTTACCGGTGGTGAGCCGATGGCGCAGCCAGACGTTAATTCATTTCTTCGTGGATTGTGCGATCGCAATTATCTGGTCTCGTTGGAAACTGGTGGCGCCATCGCGTTAGGCGAAGTGGATCACAGAGTGATGAAAGTCGTTGATCTTAAAACTCCCGGTTCAGGTGAAGTCGAACGCAATCTATATAAGAATCTCGATTACCTCTCTGAAACGGATCAGGTGAAGTTCGTTATCTGCGATCGTGATGATTACCAATGGGCGCGCGACAAGATTGCTGAACTCGCTATCAGTTCCCGTTGCGAAGTACTGTTTTCACCAAGCAGTGACCAACTACTTGCACGCGACCTTGCCGATTGGATCCTGCGTGATGGTTTAGCTGTCCGCATGCAGATCCAGTTGCATAAAAAATTGTGGGGGAATGTACCTGGAAAATAGCGAGAAAAGCAGCGTAACAGAAACCGCGAGACCCGCTGTCGTGCTGGTCTCAGGCGGCCTCGACTCAGCGACCACGCTGGCGCTCGCACGACAACAGGGTTATCGCTGCAACGCGGTCGCCTTTCAATACGGCCAGCGGCATGTGGCGGAACTCGCTGCCGCCGAAAGCGTCGCCGAGACGCTGGGTGTGCAAGACTTCAAAATCATAGACGTCGATCTAACCCAGATCGGCGGTTCGGCGCTTACCGACTTGAGCATCGCTGTGCCCGAGTCATTCACTAACGGTATCCCGGTTACGTATGTGCCTGCGCGGAATACCATCTTCCTGAGCCTTGCCTTGGGTTGGGCGGAAACGTTGCGTGCCAAGGATATTTTTATCGGCGTCAACGCCGTCGACTACTCAGGTTACCCGGATTGTCGCCCTGAATACATTGCGCAGTTTCAAACGCTCGCTAATCTTGCCACAAAAGTCGGTGTCGAGGAGCAAGGCATCGTAATCCACACGCCTCTGATAGAGATGAGTAAAGCGGAAATTATTACAACCGGGACTCGGTTGGGCGTGGATTATTCGTTGACCGTGTCTTGCTACCAGCCCGATGACGGTGGCCAGGCTTGTGGCAAATGCGATTCCTGCCGCCTGCGTGCCGAGGGCTTCGCCGCCGCCGGTATATCCGATCCAACGCGTTATCATCTAACCAGAGGTGCGCGTCGCCACCCATAAGGTTGTATTTTGGCGGCGGGTATCGAACCATAAGCCTGGACTCCTTATCAATGCTGGCTTTCGGCGTTTTTAAACAGCAATCCGATAGTCTTCATAGGTGGTCCCTCACTTGAACGGCAGCTCTTTTTCGTTGCACGGTGATGTAAATGGAACCCCCGCAGCTCGATATGCCGGATTCTTGCGATTGTGGAGAGAATTAAAGCATGACCCTGTGGGTCAACGAGCCCAGAGTCTTGCAGTGGGGGGCTAATTATGATTTTTGGCTGAGAATGATTTTTAAAGATACGTTAACGAGTTTGCCAGCAGAGCAATTCCTAATACAGATACCATAACCCATATTAAAAGTTTTAGATTACCGAGCTTGCTCTTTTCCCATCCTATTTTGTCATCCCTTTCCCTTTGTTTTGATGCCGCCCTGAATTTTCCGATATAAAAGAAAATTGCTAGTGATAGGGCAATTATCGCCCCAAAAAAAATCGTATTGAAATCCACTAACGACTTCTTAATTTAGCAAGCAGTCTGAGCATTTCCAAATAAAGCCATATCAAAGTTACCATCAGAGAGAAAGCTCCAAACCACTCCATGTATTTGGGCGCGCCTTGCTCCGCACCTT
>CAZBOQ010000165.1:0-13115 GCA_964493555.1 uncultured Gammaproteobacteria bacterium
GTTGTTGATCTCCGGGGGGGGGAATTCTGGTCCGTATTTCGAATGCACCGTGCTTAGCCGCCAGTCACACTCATGTGTCGAAATATCAATGGTTTCGCTTCTAGATCGAACTCATGACCTTTCGGTTTGATGGTCATGGAAGCGCGGATGACGTCTTTCAACTTTTCAATGTTGCCTGGGTTGCCGCGCACGACACGCTTTAAGTCCACTGAATGTTCTTGACCCAAGCATAACAACAGTCGGCCTTCGGCCGTGAGCCGTACTCGGTTGCAGCTGTCGCAGAAGTTGTGGCTATGCGGTGAGATAAATCCGACTCGGGTTCCGGTTTGTTCGATTCGGAAGTAGCGTGCTGGTCCGCCAGTGCTTGCGTTGGTTTCGGTGAGGGTGAAAGTTTCTTCTAGATCAGTCCGGATCTGATCGCTGGAATAATATGCTTCGGCACGGTTGTGATCACCGATGACACCTAGAGGCATTTCTTCGATGAAACTGATGTCCATGCCACGGTCGCTTGCAAAGCGGACCAGATCCGTTACCTCCTCATGGTTGCGGTTTTTTAGGATGACAGCATTTATTTTGACGTTATCGAAACCAGCGGCTAGCGCAGCATCTATGCCTGCTAGAACCTTATGCAGATCGCCAACCCGCGTTATGCGACGAAACTTCTCGGTGTCCAACGAATCGAGGCTGATGTTCACGCGGCGTACGCCAGCGGTTTTCAACTCACCGGCGAGTTTGGGCAATTGTGAGCCGTTGGTTGTGGTAACCAATTCGGTTAGCCCGGGCAGCCGCCCTAACTCAGTGAAAAGGTGCATCACGTTGCTCCGCACCAAGGGCTCGCCGCCGGTGATCCTTATCTTTCTAACGCCTAATTCGGTGAATGCGCGGCCGATGAAGCCGAATTCTTCCAGTGTCAGGATGCTGGCACGGGGCAAAAACTCCATTTGCTCTTCCATGCAATAAACGCAGCGAAAATCACACCGATCAGTGACAGAAATCCGGACGTAGTCAACCGTGCGGCCGAAACCGTCTACCAATGCATCAGGGTCTTGGACGATCTTCATAGTGTGATGGTTTATCTAAGTCAGCGTCAAAAGTTTAACATAGCCGTAGATGCCTTGACTTGCATGTCACCATTCGCCACGCTGGCACGCCTTTTAGCGCGCTTACGGAGACGTCCATGGCTGGTCTGTTGTCCAAGGACCGGATTATTGCGCCGCCGGGTTTCAACCGCTGGCGCGTACCTCTGGCATCAATCGCTATTCATTTGTGCATCGGCTCGGTGTACGCATGGAGCATTTACAATCCCGCCTTGACCAAAGTGTTCGGTGTGGTGGCGAGTGCCTCCGGCGATTGGTCGTTGCAAGACGTTGTCAGGATCTTCACCGTCGCGATCGTATGTCTGGGATTATCTGCCGCCTTCGCTGGACGCTGGCTGGAAGAGGTTGGACCACGCATGGTCGGTGTGGTCGCCGCCTGTTGCTGGGGAGGCGGGTATTTGATCGGTGGTGTCGGCATTCTTACCCACCAGTTGTGGTTGTTGTATCTCGGCTATGGCGTGGTGGGCGGTTGCGGCCTTGGTCTCGGTTACGTGTCCCCGGTGAGCACTTTAATTCGCTGGTTTCCGGATCGGCGTGGGATGGCGACCGGCTTGGCGATTATGGGATTTGGAGGTGGTGCAATGATCGGTGCACCACTAAAGGAATATTTTATTCGGCACTTTTATCGCTCGCCTGAATATCTCGGTGCGCTCGGCGATGTTGCACTCGTCACGGAGAATGGCAAGCGTTTCGCTCAGACTGGCGAGGGGTTGAAGGAGGTAGTGATCGTAGGCGCCAATGACGTTGCCGCAATGATAGTGCCGGGTGATCTTGGTGTGTACGTTACAGGTAGTGGCTCGGTTGGCGTCGCTGAAGCCTTTATCGCGATCGGCTTGATTTACTTTACTGTCATGATGATCGCTGCGTTTTCTTACCGAGTACCGGGGGAAGCTTGGCAACCGAAGGGTTGGGCAGGCCCGAGTAAAGTGAACGCGGATCGCAAAATGATCTCCTCGCATCACGTTGATATCAGCGAGGCCTTGAAGACGCGGCAGTTTTATCAGCTCTGGATCGTACTATGTTTCAATGTGACCGCTGGGATCGGTGTTCTCGGTGTTGCTAAGACCATGATGAGCGAAATCTTTGGTACCACGCTGCCGTCTATAGTTGACGGTGCATTTGGGGCAACTTACGTAGTGATGATAAGCGTGTTCAATATGGTGGGGCGCTTTTTCTGGGCTAGTGCGTCGGACTATCTCGGTCGACGCAATACTTATTGGGTCTTTTTTGCGCTGGGGATACTCCTTTACTGCTCGATCCCATACTGCGCACGGCAAGTAAGTGTGAATCCTAGTGTGGTTTGGCTGGTGTATTTCTACGCGGCAACGATGATCATTTTCACGATGTATGGCGGAGGATTCGCTACTATACCGGCGTACCTCGCCGATATGTTCGGCACCAAACACGTAGGTGGCATACACGGTCGCTTACTCACCGCCTGGAGTGTTGCGGGAGTCGTTGGCCCGGAGGCGATTGCGTCTCTTCGGGAGAGCGCTCTGCAGGACGCCATCGAGGAGCTCGCGGGTAAAACTAATCCGGTGGTTTTTCGCCAGGCCTTCGGTGCTGGACTGGACCAACTCGATGCGTTGGTTGCCCAGAATACTGTGACACTGCAAAAATTAATGGAGGTTGTGCCTGCGGGAACCATCGATCCGAGCAGCAATCTGTATAACACCACGATGTACTTGATGGCTGCACTGCTGGTGTGTGCACTCGTGAGTAATGCGCTGATCACGCCCGTGGCAAGCAAACACCATATGAGTGAAGAGCAACCAAATCGCGTTTGAGGCGGCTTTTGAAGGTCCTGATCCTTTCAGACACGCACGGATATCTTGATCCACGCATAGCGAGCCTTGCATGCGACGCAGACTATGCGGTGCACGCCGGTGATGTCGGTGGGACGGATGTGTTGATGGGGTTGCGACCTCGATACAGCATGCTTGCGATTCGTGGTAACAATGATGTGGTCGCCAAATGGGCAGCTGAGGGTCTTGCTGCACTTTCGGCGTTGCCGGATGAAGCTACGCTGCAACTACCAGGTGGAACGCTTGTCGCAGTACACGGACATCGCCATGGCCCGCCAAAGCGTCGACACGAACGTCTACGGCGTGCTTACCCGAATGCCCGTTGTATCATTTATGGGCACAGTCATCGCGCAATTTACGATTTGGAACAAACGCCTTGGGTACTTAATCCAGGCGCGGCCGGCAGAGCTCGGACTTTCGGTGGGCCCGCGTGCTTAGTGCTCACGGCGACGAGTAAGCGTTGGACGATCGCGCCCCGCCGATTCGACAATCATTGATTATTGTTGGGGCGGGGAATTACCGAACACTCGTTCCTGCTGGGTTAAGGGATTAGCCTCATCGATCGCGTCGTCTTCGAGGTGGCCGTCTAGCGGAGGCGGTAGCGAATAATTGTGATGATGGGGATACAGTCGATAGCTGGGCTGATTGAAGTGCCTATGGTCGTAGAGACTCGGCTCACCGAAGTAGGAGTTACGATCATGAATGCTGGTACGCCCGCCAAATCGATAGCGACTGCCGTGAGCGCCACTGTGCCCGCCAGGGTTGTAAATACCGTAGTAGCCATAACTCAAAGGCGGTTGGTCGCGGTGCGGACCATAGCCATAATGTACATCGCCGTCACTATAGTCCCGTGCGGTGGCGGCGAATGCGAGAGTGCTAGATATAGTCACGAGAAAAGAACGAAAGAAAGTACGGCTGACCATAATGCTAAGTATAGACTAAGCCTCAGCGATTTGGTTTGATTCAAACAAATCGGAATAAATTCAAAGAGCAGGCTTTTGCTTGGTCAGGCTCGGTTAGCAAAAGAGCACGCGGGTCTGATGACCGCATTCATTGAGACGGGTATGGGGCGTGCCCAAAACTAGGCTAGCGAGGTGCAAACGCTTTTCGGGGACTATGGCAAGCTTGCCCTTCAGATCTTGAACGCCTATCGAAGGACCTGTTTTTATTTGGAAATGGAGATTTAGAACCTCATGGTACTGCCAGATAACGGCATCGTCTTTTCGATATTTTTGATTTTCGCAGGCTCCGCGGTACTCGCTACTCTAGCGCTGATCGCACGCCAGGCAATGATTGTTGCCTACATTCTGCTTGGTGTGGTGCTAGGTCCGTGGGGGTTAGCATTGGTCGACGATGCCGCTTGGATTAACGACGTGTCCGACATCGGCATGATGTTTCTGCTGTACTTGCTCGGGCTCAATCTGATGCCTAGTCGGCTTGTGCGTAGCTTTAAACGGGCCGTGGGCGTTACCTGCGTCAGCTCGGCGATATTTCTATCGAGTGGTTTCTTCATTGCGATCGCTTTTAGTTTTAATTTCGAGTCTGCGCTTTTGATCGGTACGATAATGATGTTTTCCAGCACCATTATTGGTCTCAAACTTCTACCAACGACCACGTTGCACCACAAACACACAGGCGAAGTAATCATCAGCGTACTTCTGCTGCAGGATTTAGTCGCCATCATCGTTTTAATCGTGCTGCAGGGGGTTGGCGGGGTAGGTGAATTGTGGTTGGATGTCGCGCGCGGGTTGGGAGCGCTGCCAGCTTTGATTCTAGTAGCCTATCTGGCTGAGCGGTACATGATTGAACCGCTGATCACCCGCTACCATCAGATTCCGGAATATATTTTCCTATTGGTAATTGCCTGGTGTCTAGGGGTCGCCGAACTTGCCTATCGGATGCACTTGTCGCACGCGATCGGAGCGTTCATAGCCGGGGTGAGTTTGGCTTCTTGCCCGATTGCGCCGTTCATTGCTGATCGGTTACGGCCGTTGCGAGACTTCTTTTTGGTATTGTTTTTCTTCTCCCTGGGCGCGAAGTTTAATCTTGCGATAGTTGGTGAGATCTTCTATCCGGCGGCAACTTTGGCCACAGCAATGCTCGTTCTGAAGCCGTTCGTTTTCCGCCAACTCTTGGTGTATACGGGTGAGAAACGTGTTGTGGCGACTGAGATCGGGGTGCGTCTCGGACAGGGTAGCGAGTTTGCACTGTTGATAGCAGTCCTCGCGCTCGGTTTGGATCTCAGCGACGGGGTTGTTGCCAATGTTATTCAATTTGCGAGCTTGCTCACCTTCGTGGGCTCGGCATATCTCGTAGTTCTGCAATATCCCACCCCTATTGCCACCACTGATCGCTTACGTCGTGATTGAACATGGGGAGTGTTGTTTATACACGGTAAAAATGTAATTGGGGTTTTCCAAGACAGTTAAATTATTGTTTTTGATGGCGAAGTCGATAATTGGAGATGCGCACCTGATATTCAGCTTGAAAATGCTGGTACCATATGGTTACTACTGAGGAGCTGCTTGTTATGACTAACAGTCAGAGTTCGATCGCTGAGGAGTATTTTGTGGCCCTCTCAGAGACGCCGTCTCTATCTTGGCAGGGACTGGGCTTCTTTCTGCTCGGGACAGTAATTCTTATTTTTGCATCTTCTGCAGCTCTCTCTGGACAGATCCCGCTATGGAGCGCGTCTTTGCTAAACGGATTTGCCCTGTATCTGTTCTTCGCCATTATGCACGAATCTCTTCACGACACAGCATCCACCAATCATCTAACAAACAATATTTTAGGGCGATTTTCTTTGATGTTTTTGATACCCGCTGCGCCCATAGAAATTGCGCGATGGATACATCTTAAACACCACGCTTGCACTAGTAATCCTGACGATCCTGATAATTTTATGCATCATGGTAAATGGTGGGTTCTACCGTTAAGGTGGGCTAACTTCGATCTGTTCTATCTCGTACATTTCTTCCGTTACGCTGGTTCAGCTGCTAGTAAGAGCGTAACTTTGGCTGTAGTAGTTCAGCTAGGTAGTTATATAATTTTGATCGGTGCCTGTGCAGTCAATGGCTTTGGCCTTGAAGTCTTAATGCTGTACATCATTCCTTCGCGCATAGGCTTAGCATTAGTAGGCTTCGTTTTCGTTTTCCTCCCGCATTACCCTGCAGACATCTCTGCCCGGGAGAACAAATATCAAGCCACTACTATCCGGCAAGGTTGGGAGTGGCTGCTAACGCCTTTAATGGTTTACCAGAATTACCACCTCATCCATCATCTTTACCCTAATATTCCGTTCTACAACATCATCAAAGTTTGGGATCTACAACGTGATGAGCTAATGGCAAAAAGACCTGCGATGCAAACCGCTTTCGGACTCCGGCCCTCTAGCTGATGACGGGCTTGAGGTAAGAATAGAGAACGTTCATAGACTCCAAATAGAAGTTTCATCGCAATCTCTTGTTTAGCAAGACTCCGATCCCTAGGGGTGCAAGGGATTTTTAGGGTGGGTTAATCCTCTCTACTGGGAGTGCCGTGCTACTCTTGTTGCTTCTTTTTTTCTAGCCAATTTTTATAATGTTTTTCATTAACCATGTAAGACCAATGCAATAAAGACTGTTGTATTTTTCTGCTAATCTCGCCAGACACTTGGATGCCACATCCGGCGCTATGAACCTTCGAATAGATAATATTTCTCCACCGTCCATTCGGACGGCAAAATGCTAACCATCTCTTTATTTGTCTTTCGTCATCTTCGTGTCTTCTACCCAAAAAATATTTGCAATACCACTCAAACCAGCCTCTGGGATCATCCTTGTGTATCCACCCTTTAGCTTCCCATTCTTTTTGCGATTGGCCCGCTTTAACCTTGAAATAATTAACTTCTGGCATGTAGTTTTCTGATAAATAAAAAGTTTTATCTAACCCTTCAAACCAATCATCAGGAAATTCCTTGGGGTCGACTAAACGGCTAAAGTACGTTCCCCCGAACACTCCTCTATTAAGCATCTCCTTGGGAGTTAACATTGGACTAAAATTCATCAATTACGCGCTAGTAGATTTGGAGTCTTCTTTTCGAAAGCCCATTAATTTCTGGGTTTTATATGACTTTATTTTGTGCATAACGGGTTAAAAACATTGACTATACTAGCCGTCGTCTTCAGAGATATTCTACAGGGCGTTAGCGGCCTTAAAGGCTCAGAGATTCTCTGAAGAGATTAAGGGCATCTGAGAAGAAGGCGGGTGCTCTGGAGCATAGAATCAGGAGTGGGGTTTCGGTTCAGGCTGACCTGCCTGCCCACGCAGGGTGGTTGCGGCCAAAAAAGGAAAGGTGGTAGGGCGACAACGTCGGTGGCAGTCCGACATGGGGTAAGTCATCGCTGGCGGGTCGTTTGTTCGCCAACACCGTCATTGTCGCGTTTTCGGCGTTGGGTCGAAGCGAGGGACAGGTAGGTTAAAATGATTCCTCGATTAATGAGGAAAAGCGCATGGCTGATCGAGATTTTATCCCTTTGAATATCGCAGTATTGACGATCTCCGATTCGCGTACAGACGAAAATGACAAGTCCGGTAACTTACTAGTCGGCAGACTGACCGGTGCTGGCCATCGTTGTGCGGCAAAACGAATCGTCCCTGATGATACCTTCCAAATCCGCGCGGCTTTATCGGTATGGATCGCCGCTCACGATATCCAAGCGGTGATTTCTACCGGGGGCACTGGTGTTACCGGCAGGGACGGTACACCGGAAGCTGTCCGGCCGCTGTTGGTTAAGGAAATCGAGGGGTTTGGGGAAATGTTTCGGATGTTGTCTTATGAGGATATCGGCACTTCGACTTTGCAGTCGCGCTGTCTTGCCGGTGTAGCTAATGCGACCTACATTTTCTGCCTACCCGGCTCATCCGGTGCCTGCGCCACGGGATGGGAGAAGCTAATTGCTCAACAACTCGATTACCGGACCCGTCCATGCAATCTGGTAGAGTTAATGCCGCGACTGTTGGAGACGTGACTTGAGCGGTCGGGTCCGAAGCACCTCGTGTTGTCGAAACCCTTACCTTAAACCTGTGCCGGGCACGTTGGTTTTGGTTAGAAATCGGACGAAACCTATTGCCGCGCTTTGTACGCTCGTACCGCTTCGTTGAACTTGCTCGCGATTCCTTCCATTGCTTCGACCATGTCATTATGGCTGGCTACTAGTGATGCTCGCTGTTCCGGCGTGAGTTCTGCACCGAAGTTTGCTTCGGCGCTTGTCAAGCACTCGAGATAAACGTCCCCATTAGCGAGGAACGATTTCATCGCCTGCTGTGCGGCAACCATATCTTCCATCGTTGCCTTTGCACCGTCGGGAGTTCCCGGCTGAACGGGTGTGTCGCAGTGCGTGCCGAGACTACCATCTGCTGTTTTCGCGAAAGTGCTTACGGGTAATAACAACAACGTTAGCAGTGTTATGGAGATCAGAAGAGAGATTCGCATAGGTTTATCCGCGTAGATGATAATCGGAAAAAGATTGTAGCAGTTCAAATTCTCGCCGGAAATATGGTTGATCGGGAACAGTAACATTAGTTGCGGAATCGTTCGATGTTTCATGCGAGGGGAACAGTATCGTGCCGAAGCGGAGCCTGAAACGCGACTGCATACTACGCCGCAGGTAAGGCTAACGTGGAATGTGAGCGGTTGGGTACGCGTGTCACTTAACTTATCTCGGCCCAGCCTAGTAAAGGGTACTACTCGATGTCGCTCCTGCTTCGTAAAAAAATATTATAATATACTGATAATGTTTAAAAATATTGTATTTATTTGATACGTAAAGTAATGTTGGCAATACTCTCAAGATTTTAAACAGGGTTCTAAATCATGAAGGTTACGGTTGTTGGGGGAGGACCTGGCGGCATGTACTTCGCCATTCTGGCGAAGAAACATTGGCCTGATTGGGAAGTCACGATCTACGAACAAAACAAGGCCGATGACACGTTTGGATTTGGCGTGGTGTTCTCCGATGAGACGCTTGGTTTCCTTCGGGAATACGACGAGCCGTCCTATGAGGCGATACGGCGCAGTTTCGCTTATTGGGACGACATAGATATCCATTTTAAAACCGAAACGCTAAGGGTGAGTGGCAACGGGTTTTGCGGCTGCTCACGACTTACGTTGCTGCAACTCCTACAACAGCGGTGTGAGGAACTCGGTATAGAGCTACAGTTCCAAACTATCATCAATGATCTGGATAGGTTTAAAGACAGCGATCTGATCGTTGCGGCCGACGGCGCTAACAGCGCAGTGCGTGACGCCTACAGCGATCATTTCGGTGCCGAAATAATATGGCGGAGCAATTATTTCTGCTGGTTGGGTTCAACCTGTGAAATGGATGCCTTCAAATACTGCGTGCGCCGTAGTGAGCATGGCGTGTTTGTTGCTCACTGCTACCAGTATGAACCCGGGATGAGTACTTGGATCCCGGAAACGACCGAACAAACTTGGCGGGCACACGGATTCGATCACATGAACGAGGAGCAATATATCCCGATACTAGAAGAGATCTTCGCATCTGATCTGAAAGGACATCGGTTTATCAATAATCGATCCCTGTGGAGAAATTTTCCCGCTATTCGAAACAAGACTTGGGTGAAGGACAACATAGTGCTACTCGGGGATTCACAACACACTGCGCATTTTTCGATTGGTTCGGGCACCAAGCTGGCGATGGAAAGTTCAATTGCCTTGTACGAGTCGTTTCGGAAGGAAGCGGGTGTTACTCCGGCATTAGCTTATTTCGATTTGGCGCGGCGCGATGAAGTTGAACGGACCCAACATGCTGCCGAGGTCTCCTCGGCTTGGTTCGAAACAGTGGAAGATCACTGGGGCCTCGAGCCGGAGCAGTTTGCGTTTCAATTGATGTCGCGCTCGAAACAGATCACGTACGACAACTTGCGGTTGCGCGATCCGGATTTCGTGCAGCGCTGTGACAACTGGTATGTCGGTCACCAGCGCCGAGTTGGTTACGATATTGAAGATGGCACGCCAGCGATGTTCACGCCCTTTCGACTACGTGAGATGACGCTCGCGAATCGCGTCGTAATGTCACCGATGGCGCAGTACTCAGCCGTAGATGGGATGCCCAACGAATGGCATTACGTACACTATTGCAGCCGAGCGCTGGGGGGGGCCGGCCTTATTTACACCGAGATGGTCTGTCCGTGCGCCGAGGGACGGATTACACCGGGTTGCGCCGGGATGTGGTCACAGGCTCAACGTGATGCCTGGCAGCGCTCGGTCGATTTTATCCACGATCAATCATCGGCACGGATCTGTTTGCAGATCGGTCATGCGGGTGGCAAGTCCTCGACTCGCGTCGCTTGGGAGGGTATGGATCTTCCGTTGGAAGCAGGTAATTGGCCAATCTACGCCGCATCGTCGCTTAAATACCGAGAAGAGAGCGCGCTGCCACTCGAGATAGATCGTGCCAAAATGGACGAGGTCCGAGATGGACTGGTGCATTCGGCCACGCTCGCCGATAGTGCTGGTTTCGACATGCTGGAACTGCATATGGCCCACGGTTACCTGCTCGGCGGTTTTATCTCGCCGCTGACCAATCGGCGTAGTGACGAATACGGCGGTAACATCGAACGGCGTATGCGTTACCCACTGGAGGTATTCCGGGCGGTGCGGCAAACCTGGCCCGAAGCTAAGCCGATGTCGGTACGAATCTCGGCCAGTGACTGGTATCCAGGGGGGTTAAGTGAGGAAGACATGATCCAAGCATGTCGGCTGTTGAAAGGGGCAGGAGTTGATTTGATCAATGTCTCCACGGGCCAAACGGTGAGCTATGAACAACCCGTTTACGGTCGGATGTTTCAGGTGCCCTTTGCGGATAAGATCCGCCAACGCGTGAAGATCCCGACACTGGTGGCGGGCAACATTTCGACCGCTGATCAGGTCAATACGATCGTCATCTCCGGTCGTGCCGATCTTGTCGCGCTGGCCCGCGGTCATCTAACTGATCCCTATTTTACCCTGCACGCAGCTGCGGCGTATGACTACCAGGAGCAGATGTGGAATGAACCCTATGCGTCCGCCAAATTTCAAGCACATTTGCTGGCCGAACGAGAGGGCGCGCAAATGCTGGAGATGCGGAGAGCCTTGAAACCACCCTCGCACCAAGTTAAAGGTGCGGACTAGGTTCGAGTTTGTGGTGGACGAACCGTAGCATCCGCACGAGTTCGTTGATCTCATTTTCGGCCAATACCCCGAACATCTCTTGTGACCATGTTTCATGGTCGGCACCATCCGTTCGAACAATTCGGTGCCCGCCGGCGAAAGATGGACATCGCTGATGCGTCGGTCGCGCGTATTCGCTTTGCGTTCCAGTAACCCGTCTTACTCCATGCGGTCTAGCAACCGGGTGATGTTTCCCATGGAGGCGAGCAGGCGGTTGGCGAGTTCCGTGGTACTGAGCCCCACGGCGCCAGCCAAGTAGAGGAGGGCGAGGACATCGAAGCGTGACATCGTGCTTTGGTAGCCAATCCGTAAGCGGCTCGACATTTCTTTTCTATGGTCTTTGCGCATTTCATTAAATACGACCAAGCTCGCAGCGAATTCTTGCTGGTCGTTTTGCCGTATTCGCCATACAAAGACTCAAGCTCCGAACTGGTGGATTCCATCGTCTATTGTCACAAGTCACTCAATGATGTTTGTCGAGGCGCCGCGCCTGTTAGGTAAGCATCTTGCCCAGTAATCTGCCTGAACCCGCACCGACCCCGGCTCCTGGCCAGGTACTAGCGCCGACTATATAAAGATCCTTGATCGGTGTTTTATAACGCGACCAGCCTGGGACAGGGCGAAACAAAAAATTCTGGCGCAGTGTGTGTTCACCGCTTAAGGAATCTCCGCCGACCAGGTTAGGGTTGGCCGCTTCAATGTCGAGCGGCGAATCGACTGCGCGCGCTAGGATGTGTTGTTCGAAACCAGGTGCGTAGCGGGAGATTTTTTCTACTACTCGGTCAGCATAAGCGTCCTTGACGCTCGCCCAGTCAGTAGTATTGATCTGTCCCAGTGCATCGGCGTTGATGTTTGTCGGTACTGAGCGAACCTGTACCCACAAAATATGTTTGCCGGCGGGCGCCCGAGAGGGGTCAGCGACAGTCGGTTGCGCTACAACCAGTAACGGATCTGCTGGCAAGAGACCAGCGGACGCTTCCATGTGGGCGCGTGTCATATCTGTTGCGTAGGGGCCGATGTGAACGTAGTTGAATAAACGCACCTCGTCACTTGCTTGCCAGCGGGGTAGTTCGTCCAAGGCGAGATGTACCATAAGGGCAGCTACGCCGTAGCGAAACTCACCGATCTTGCGCATGAATGGTTTAGGCAAATGTTTTGCGCCGACCAGATGACCGAATAAGATTTTGGGCGTTATGTTGGCGATAACAGCTTTGGTCGCGGCATAGCGTTGTTCGCCGACGCGCACACCGCGAGCACGCCCGGCATCCACTTCGATTGAGGTGACCTCGGCGTCGAGGATTAGTTCTCCTCCCAACTGTTGAAAGAGACTTACTAACGCCTTGCTTAAATTGTCGGCCCCGTGCTCACCCAGCACCATGCCGAATGCTTGGTTAGACATGCACTCGAGGTAACTGAATAGCGCGCCGCCAGCCATCTCAGGGGCAAATGCTAGATGCATGCCCCAGGCCGCCAACAGCGCATGGCTTCGCGGATCTTCAAAATGCGCATCGGCGAACTCCGCGCTTGAGGACATTAACAAGCGGGTGGTCTCGAGTAACCACTCGTTGCCACCCTCTCGCCAGCCACGGTACAGGGCCTGTATCGCGCCCCATGAAGGCATCGCCTCACCTAGTAAAGGAAATAAAGTGGCGGCCGTTTGGGGAAAGGCGGTGGCTAATGTTTTCCAGGCTTCGGCGTCGTGTTGAGAGAATCTCGCGAAGCTTTCGACGGAAGCATCTAGATCCGCGGAGATAGCGAGGTGTGAGTCATCAGGAAACAACGAACAAAAGGGTTTTGTTACTGGTACGAAGCGTAGCCCATGCGCTTCCAACGGTTGCTTGAACTCCTGGTAGAATGGTGAGCCGGCAAAGAGGTTAAGGTTGGTCGCGTAGCGATCGTGGCGAAACCCGGGCAGGGTCAACTCCGCAGTGTGGACCGCTCCTCCTGCACGAGATTGACGCTCAAGAACCCAGACCGTCCAGCCCGACTTCGCCAAAT
>CAZBOQ010000166.1:0-13135 GCA_964493555.1 uncultured Gammaproteobacteria bacterium
ACTCAGGGAATTTCTCGGTGGCCTAGCCGACCAGATAGACGGGTTTCCGTTCGAGGACCTGCCCTTGTTGGGGTACTGGGCGATCGATGCCAAAGTTAACTGGAAGCTCTGCATCGATGCTTTTCAGGAACCGTCTCACGTCGCCACCGTACACAAACTATCGCTGATGAAGACCTTCAACGATCCGGTCAACGATCCTTATTGCCACACGCGGCACCTGCGTTTGCACGGCCCACACAGGTCGTACTCCGTGCCGCTTAACCCAGATCACCGGCCCCACCCGTCTGAGAGCGCTGCGATGAATGTTGTTTATACGGTGAAGAAAGGTGAGAAAGCACGGGGGCCGCCGCCCGGTACCAATCCGTTCAACATCAACAATTGGGGCTTCGAGGTTAACACCTTCTTTCCCAATTTCATGTATGACACCGCTAACGAAATGGTGTTTGTGCAAATGATGTGGCCGATAGCGGCCGACAAAACCTACTACGAAACGATGTTGTACGGTCGGGCACCCCGGACCGCTGACGAATTAGTAGCCACGGAGCATACGCGAGCAATGTATCGGTTCGTAGTGCGGGAGGACTTCAGGACCATGGAGGCAATGCAGGCTGGCCTCATGACGGGGCAATTGGATGAGCTGATGTTCGGGGATCAGGAAGTATGCTGTCGGCATCAATACAAGGTGGTCGATGAAATGGTCAATTCATGAGTGCAGTCTCCAACAAGGTCACCGAAGCCGAGATACGGCCGCATGCCGTTAGGTACCCAGACATGGGCACTGGGCCGGTACCTACGGAACCGTACGTATCGCAGGACTATTTCGACCTCGAGTGTGAGAAGATCTTCAAGCACGTGTGGTTACGTGTCGCGACAGCTAATGAGATGCCCAATGCAGGCGACTTCTTTGTAAGAAGTATTAGCGCCCTCAACACGTCTATTCTCATTGTGCGTGGCAAAGACGGTATTATCCGTGCCTTTCATAATTTCTGTCGGCATCGCGGTAGTCAAATCGGGGCGAGTACTCCGGGCGAATTCTGCAAACAGAACACAAAGGCCTTTACCTGCAATTTCCACGGTTGGACCTATAACACTGAAGGTGAACTGGTGTTCGTCAGCGATGAACCCCAGTTCCATGGAATCGATAAGAAGTCGCGGGGGTTAGTGGAAGTCGCCTGCGACGTCTGGCAGGGCAATGTATTTATCAACGTCGATCCTAATCCGCGTCAACCGCTCAGGGAGTTCCTGGGTGAGTTGGCGGATAAGCTCGAAGGATTCCCGTTCGAGGAACTGACGCTGTTAGGGTATTGGGCTATCGATGCGAAAGTGAATTGGAAAGTGTGTATAGATGCGTTTCAGGAACCATATCACCAGGCCACTGTTCATCAGTTGTCGCTGATGAAGACCTTCAACGACCCTATCGACGATCCATATGCGCATGCGCATATGCGGTTGCATGGTCTGCACAGAGCTTACTCTGTGCCACTCAGCCAGCGTCACGAGCCGCTTCCTTCGGAAAAAGCAGCGATGGACGTCATCTACACGATAAAAAAAGATGAACAATCGCAAGGCCGGACCCCGGGCACCAACCCGCTTAACATTGACAATTGGGGTTTCGACGTCAACACTTTTTTTCCGAATTTCATGTACGACACGGCGAATGAAATGACCTTTTTGCAAATGATGTGGCCAGTTGCACCCGATCGAACCTATTTCGAGACCAAGTGTTATGGCCGCAAGCCCGCCAACGCTGCCGAACTGGTGGCTGCCGAACACACACGCTCCATGTACCGCTTCGTGATCCGGGAGGATTTCAGGACGATGGAAGCTATGCAGGCGGGCCTCATGACCGGTCAGGTGAAAGAACTGATTTTTTCCGATCAGGAGATCTGTTGTCGGCATCAATACCGGGTCGTCGACGAATGGGTGAATTCATAGTACACAAGCTGGTGGCGCGGGAATGCAAGCAATCGCGTTGAACCGGCGTTAAACTAATTCGCGCACTTCTAGGAGGTTGATCACTTTGAGTATTTTTTTCGAGAACCCTGCGCTGCGAAATTTCTGGTACATGGTGGCGTCCGAACGTGAAATCGCGAACGGGCCTGTCGGCCGGATCTTATTGGGTGAGAACATCGTCATTTACCGCGATCCCAATGACAAAATAGTGGTGGCGCCGAATCGTTGTCCGCACCGTGAAGGGATACTTTCCAACGGTAATGTCAAAGATGGGATACTGACCTGCCCTTACCATGGTTGGTCATTCGGTGCCGACGGTGAGTGCGTACTAGTACCATCGGCTGCGTCCGATTTTCCTATTCCCGGCAATGCGCACCTCGGGTGCGCGATAGCTACTGCCCGTTACGGTCTGGTGTGGGTTTGCCTCGGCGAAAATCCACCACCGATGCCCAACATCATCCAGGATGACGACCCCAACTTCAGACGCATAAATAACCCAGTTGAAGTATGGAACTCGTCGGCGACGCGGATGGCCGATAATTTTATGGACATCGCCCACTTCCCGTGTGAGCACGCTGGGACCTTCGGAGACAATCAACAAACCTTCGTCCCGGATATAGAACTGGAACAGTTAGACGAAGATTTTTACGGCTATGGCTACGAAGTTACGACTGACGACCGACCGGAGTCTGGATTCAGCGGCGAGCGGTTTACTCGTAGAATGACAACTGGGTTCAATCTGCCCTTCATCACCCGCAGTACTATTAGCTACCCAGAGGGTCTTGATCACATTCTTTTGTTAGTGAACTCACCGATAGACGATCTGCGCACTTATTTCACTTTTATCGTCTGGCGAAACGACGACTTCAGCATCTCGGCCGAAGAGTTGATGATGTTTGACCGAAGGATCGGGGTGGAAGACAAGACGATGTTGGAAAGCATTCCCGGCGTTCTGCCGCTTGAACCGCGGGCATTGGCACATACTCAGGCAGATAAGCCCTCGGCCGCTTGGCGCCATGCTTTCGTACGGTTGTTAGATGGGGAGCCGGCGGCAACATTGGTTTCGGGAGCTTAGACTAGGGTTTGTTCCTCCCTCCGAGGTCGACGCGTTCCCGTGAAACCCGGATCTGCGGTACTTCCGGTGGCTGGAGAGGGAACTTTATATTGTACGACGAGGTCACGTCCGACGCCCACTCGCTCTAGGAGAGGGCTAAGGTAAGAGGCGGCCAAGTTGTTCGATGTCCCGACATCATATCTTTGGCGCCGGCGGTTTCATTGCCACTGTCGCTATCAACATAACCACCAGCATTACAGCATACGCTTGAAACACGATCCCAAAGCCTCCGGCCGATTCCGCTATGTAACCAGCAAGGACCGGTCCGAGCGTCGCTAGGGTCGTTATAAAGTAGAGTGTGCCCAGAAGTTCCGGGTTGTTGTCCGGTCCGAAGTAGTTTACCAACAGCACCGTTGTTGCGAAGAAACACATGCCGAAGCCATAGCCCTCGCAGATCGCAAAGAGGGTGATAGCTACGGCATTGTCCGCCACCGATAAGGCAAGCATGCCCACTATATCGACGGCTAACGCCGATACCAAGAGCCATTTGGGATCGATGCGGGTTGCAAGGAGGCCGCCGGTCACCCGGGAAAGTGCATTGACGGCAGCATGGGCGCTGAGTGCTGCCGCGGCGAAGTTGGCGGTTATGCCAAGTGTGTCTAGGTGTATGACGGCCCACGCGCCAATCGTTGTTTCACATAGCAGGGTAATCGTCATCGCGAATACGATGATGAAATACTGGTGCGTACGGAGCGCCTCGCGTAATGACCAGCTTCTACTGGTTTGAAACACATTGTCTGAACGTGTTTCCTCGCTTACTACATCGATTGCCGGCGTTTCAGAAGTCTTTGCTGCCCCACTTTTGAGGAAAATGACAGCAAGCAGAGCGAGGAATAGCGCCGATGCCATCATGACCCACCAGTGGAGCCGCCACGAACCGGTAGCGCCGACGATCCCGATAACGAGCAATGGCCCGGCGACACCGCCTAGTGCCCCAATGGTCATAAATGCTCCGATTGCGAGCGATCGTCTCTCCGGCATCCAGCTATTGATGACGTGAATGGCGGGTATGCCTGCGCCTAGCGGAAAACCCAACCCCAGGAGACTAGCGGCGATAAAATATTGGACCTCACTGGTGGTAAGCGCCATCAGCATATAACCACTGGCCATAATAGCGCCGCCAATTGCGTACGTTGCCTTGACGCCGAATTGGCGCAGCGTAATTGCAGGAAGTGGGCTTGCAAGCCCTGCTAGTAATGCCAGCAGTGTGAATCCTATGCCGGCACCGGGGCGTGTCAGACCGAGGTCCTCCATCATGTGTGGCAGCACGACTCCCAGAGAACTGAACGTTGCAGCCATAAGGTGGAAGAAGATCATGCTGACAATCGTGAACAGCCACCATCGCTGCGGACCAGGTGTAGTCATGGTTGGTTCATTCCGATCTGGCGGTCGAATTCGGCACTGTCCCAGTAGTCTACTCGGCACGCGATCTTCTCGTCTCGGATCATGAAACGGAATATGCCGCGAATTTCAAAGGGGTGTTCGTCGCCGTCAGTGTCGACCCAGCGGGCCGACATCCGGTAAGGCATAGCGATCCGTTCGCCATCGACGATCAAATCTTCGATGTCATAATTTAAAAAGCGAAACTTGGCGAAAAATCCGATGAGGCGTTGTCGGTAGTTGTAACGCCCCGTGACTGATTCTCCAGTTGTTGAAGTATGTTCATTGACGAAATCGTTCGTCACACAAGAAGCTGCCGCATCGGCATCGCCGGCGTTTAAGGCGTTTATGTACGCGCGGGTGACAGATTCGGCGATTCCCGACTTCGTTTTAGCGCTCACGAGACTGGCCAGGACTGTACGTTGGGTACACCTGAACGTTTGACAAGTGCTTCAGCCGCTTTTTGTGCGCGATAGAACAGGTCTGCCTCATCGATTAGGGTGCAGCGGTGGTTTTCAACGACGCGAACCCCATCGACCCAGACACTATGTACGCCGCGACCGTCCGCTGACCAGACCAGCTGATTGAGAACATTAAGCAGTGGTCGCCATTCCGGCCGGTCGGTATCGTGTAGCACAAAATCTGCCTTTTTCCCTGCTTCTAATGCGCCGATCTCGCCCTGCATGCCCAATGCCCGCGCCGCGTTCAAAGTGACCATACTGAAAGCTTCCGCTGCTGGAAAGATATTTTTGTCACGCCGTGCGTCCTTAAATAAGGCCGCCGTAAGACCAGCCTTCGGCATTAAATCGGCCGCGAAGCCATCGGTACCCAGCGCGATGTTGATTCGGTTTTGAACCATTTCTGGATAACGACCAACTGAGGAGATTCCGAACGCGCCTTTCAACGCAGCGAAAGGGCAAAGTACTGCGTGACTGCCTGTTTCGCTAAGTAGCGCCATTTCGGTCTCGTCGATGTACGTAAGATGGGTCAACACAAGGTTGTCGCCAAGGACTCCGAGTTCGGCAAGATGTTCCAGCGGACGCTTGCCGAGATTGGCCGAATACCAGTCGGGGTCGGCCTGAACCGGACTCATGTGTGCGGAACCCCCCAAACCGTTGCTATCGGCGAGCGCTTTCGCGGTCTGCCATACTTCGTCGCTATTGGTGTTGTGTCCGATCAATATCGGCCAAGCAGCGATCCGGGCCTCGGCTGAGGTCGGAAAACGCTGGATTTCGTCTTCCAAAATCGTTATCGCTTGATCGTTCATTTCTGTCTGGTTCGTGCTTGGATCAAACGCGCGCCCCTGCACCCATGCGCCGACGCGAGCGCGGATGCCGGTTTCCTGCAACCCCTCGACGACCGTGTTGAGGAAGCGAACAGTACCTGCTTCGAGAAATGTCGTCGTCCCCGAGCGCAGCATTTGCACAGCTGCCAGCTGTGCCGACAAGCGCTCATCCTCCGCACGGTGCGCCTCGAACCGAGGAATTACCCATCGGGTTAGCGTTTCTTCGAATCCTTCATCCAGATCGTCGGGGATGTAATCGCGCGTTAAGGGGTCACCGGTAATATGCACATGCGCGTCAATTAGCCCAGGTGTCACAACAAACCTGCGACCGTCGATTATCTGCTCGGCGCGATAACGGACTTCGATCTCTGCACGTTTATCGACTGCGACGATGCGGTTGCCTCGGATCGCAAGCGCGCCATCCGTAATGATGCGTCGTGTTTCATCCATCGTGACCATGATGGCGCCCGAGACGATCGTATCGACGGTCTGTTCTGGCTGACTGATAGACATCGGTACGCGAGGACTGCTAAGTGGGGTCGCCCACGACGCCTTTGTCAGGAAAAACATTCCGTGGCATGCGCACGTGGATCCCCTGTGTGGCATCAACTACTTGAGTAACGGCAAAGTCGGCAACGACACTAATCAACGAATACGCGTCATTGCGTGATAATTCGTGATGCTCGGTCAGTAGACCCAACATGTCGAGAGACGCGGCGCGCATCGCTTCATCGAGATCGTCGCCGAAACCGTGGACGATCCACCAATTCGGCGTCTCCAACAGTGGAGTCGGAAACTGAAAGTCCTTGCGTACGATCACTTGAAACAGCACATCCAAAGACGCTTCTATGGCGGTGCCGCTGAGTTCACCGTCTCCCTGTGAAACGTGCGGATCGCCTACGGAGAATAGTGCTCCGTCAACTTGAACCGGATAGTACATAGTTGAACCAGCGCCGATGCGCCAATTGTCGATGTTGCCGCCGTGACGGCCTGGGGGAATGCTACTAGTTCTACCGTGGATGTTGGGAGCAACGCCAGCGGTTCCCAGATGGGGACGACACGGAACGCGAATGCCTGCGAGCGATGTTTCCCGCTCGCATTGGGGACAAAGGGTTATAGTGCCGGGTATCTCGTACTTACCAGGAAAATCGTAGGCGTATAGAGCGCTTGCCCAGTTTGAATTCGGGTGTAATTCGTAGATCGTGACACGCTCTTTCTCTCCGAACTCCTGATAAAGGTAGCCCCAGTTAGCCGCGAGGTTAGATCCGTAGTTACAACGGGGCGTCATTTGAAAATAGCGTACTTCCAACATGTCGCCGGGCGCCGCGCCTTCGATGTAGATAGGTCCGGTCAAAATGTGGACGCCGGGGTTGCGGTCGGATTCGGGCACACCGTTGAAGATGGCCTCGACCGTCGAGTCCATCATGAGATCAGGTGCGTCACCGGCATGATGCGTAATAGCCTCGACTTGAATCAAATCGCCACTCTTCACTTGCAATGTCGGCGCCAAGGCGGGATCGAAATAACCCCAATGAACCGTTTTCGGCGTGGCGTCCAAACGGTGGATCGCGCCAGGGTCGGTGTCTGTGCGTGTTTCTCCATGGTTGCAAATCAATGGCATAGCGCGGGCCTCTTAGTGTTAAGTGGTTGTGGGATTTATCAGCTTCCAGGTGGATTGCATTATGGCGGCAAAATGACGACCATTCACGCCGGACAATCTAACATGGTGAGAGCACCCCACAGAATGAGCACGGTAAATCACACATGAAACTGACCGGCCAAGTTGCGAGTGGCTTGAATCGCGCCCATAAGTTCATGGCGCAGCCGCATTACCAGGAACAGTTCGAGGAGATCCTGGGCTACTCAGCGTGGCCAGGTACTTTGAATGTCAAAGTGGATGTTGGTGATCTCGGTCATTACGTGGCATTGCGAGTAGCTTCGGGGATCGACACTCTCGATCTACCTCATGCGGTTCAGTCTGAAGCGGTAACTACGGACGTAAGTTCTCTTACGTTTAATCGCATCCGCCCGTTTCTGCGTGATGGGAAGTCGTTTGGCGGGGCAACGGTATTTCCTGCGTCGATTGCCCATATCGAGTCATTCGACGTGCAGCTCGAATGCGCGGTCCTTGTGCCGGATTTGACTTCCCATGTAGATGTAATCGAAGTCATCTCACCGAAGCGGCTTCGCGGGGAGTTCAGCCTTGCTGATGGTGACAAAGTAGTGGTTACAACGCGCTGACGGCAAAGCCGGTGCGTGTAACGGAATTCCCAAAATGGCCCAATGTTCGATCGCCGCGCATGTCACTGGTGTCGTTGTAGAGCACAAGGTTGTTGTCGGCGACGTGATCCAGGCCGGTGATGATCTGATCATTTTCGAATCGATGAAAATGCACGTGCCGCTGGCTTCGCCCATAGCAGGAACGGTAGTGGGGACGTTGGTAGATATCGGAGACCTTGTCGAGGAAGGACAGGCCGTAGTTATAGTGGATGCCGACGAGCAATGAGTTGGGAGAAGGAGGCTGGCGAGATAAAGAAACGGCACACGCTTGCCGGTGCCCAGGGTGGCCAGGAGGCGATTGACAAACAACACAGTAGGGGCAAGCTTACCATCCGAGAACGGATCGTTGCGCTTACCGATGCGGATTCGTTTCAAGAGCACGGGAAACTCGCCGGTGGTGCTTACCTAGATGACAATGGAGAGGTCGAGTCATTCACACCAGCAAACTATGTTGTTGGGTTCGGTGAGGTAGGCGGTCAGCGTGTTGCGATAGGCGGTGAGGACTTTACGGTCAAAGGTGGCTCGCCGAATGCCGCGGGTTTAAGACGTAGTATCTATGCGGAACATCTCGCCGTGCAGTACCGAGTGCCACTGGTGCGGTTGCTAGAAGGTGGCGGCGGAAGCGTGGATATTAGCGGTAGTGATCCACGTGTGCCGAGGACAGTCGGTGACGCAGTATACGAAGAACCGCGTTTCGCGATCATTGCAGAGGCGATGGGTGTGGTGCCGGTAGCCTCAGCTGCTTTAGGCGCCGTCGCGGGATTTCCCGCCGGGCGCCTGGTCGCGTCGCATTTTTCTGTGATGACCCGCGATACTGCGCAGGTGATGATCGGTGGCCCTGCTTTGGTTGAACGTGCATTGGGGTTGAAGCTCAGCAAAGAAGAACTCGGCGGAGCGGATGTCCATGCCACCAGCGGAGTGGTCGACAACATCGCTGAAGATGAGCCGGATGCATTCCGACAAATCAATCGGTTTTTGCACTACCTCCCGCAGAACGCCTGGCAACGTTCGCCACGTGGAGTATGTGAAGATCCGGTCGGCCGTCGCGAGCAAGCGCTCTTATCCATAGTGCCGCGCGATCAGCGCCAGCCGTACAACATCACTGACGTCATCGACATGATCGTTGACCGAGATTCGTTTTTTCAGATCTGCTCACAATATGGTCCCAGCCTAGTTGTCGGTCTAGCGCGTATGAATGGGCAGAGTGTTGGCGTCACCGGCAATGACTGCCGTTATGTGGCCGGTGCCATGACCGCTGAGGCTGCACAGAAGATGAGGCGTTTCGTTGAAATGTGCGACACGTTTCATCTGCCGATGGTAAATTTCATTGATGAACCTGGATTTATGATCGGCCCACGAGCGGAGCAGGGAGGCGCGATCAGATACGGAATGGCTGCGGTGATGGCGTCGTCACGGGCGAGCGTTCCATGGGCATCGATATTGATACGTAAGAACTTTGGTGTGGCTTCGGCGGCGCACTACGGACCAGGTGCCTATAAATTGAGCTGGCCGTCGGCGCAGTATGGCGCCTTGCCGATAGAAGGAGGGATTGCAGTTGCCTATCGACGCCAGATTGCCGAGGCGAAAAATCCTAATGAGATGCGCGCGAAATTGGAAACTGATCTTGCGCGCACCCGTTCACCGTACCCAATGGCGGAATCATTCGCGGTGCATGAACTTATTGATCCCCGTGAAACCCGTCCGGCGCTGTGTGATTGGATAGAGTGGATCCAGCCGCAGTTGGAGGTGCTGACGAGTCCGGTGACATTTAGTATGCGTTCGTAGCATCCCTCTTTTGGGGTGGGGCCACGGTTTTTGTAAGTTGTTAGTCTACTTCCGCACCGCGTAGAACGAATTAACGCGGCTGCTGATATCCAGTACTTCAAACTCGCCGAAACCCGCTTCACGCGTCAGTGCCTGGGCCCTAGCGGGGCCCATGCAAGTACCGAGGCCCGGTCCGCCTGCCGCCAGTGACTGGGTCATGCAGTGGAAAACGCTGAACCCGTAAAACATCGTGCCGATGGGGTGGAAGTTGTCCTCCAAGCGATCGGCCGCTTTCGGTTCTATCACGAAAAAGGTGCCGTCGTCGGAAAGCCGTGTGCGAATCGCGTTCAGTGTTTCCACTGGCGCACTAAAGTCGTGTATGCAATCGCAGGCGGTGATGAGATCAAATTGCTGATCGAGCGACATAGCCTCGATACTTTCGGTAATGAATTGTGTCTGATCGCTGACGCCCTCAGCAGCAGCGTTGGTATGGGCGGTTTGGATGGACTCAGGATCCTGATCGACACCGACGAATTGTGAGAGCGGGTAGGCTTTGGCGAGCGCGATCGATGCGCGCCCAACCCCGCAGCCCACATCAAGTGCTAAACCCCCGGCGCTGAGACGTGTAACAACATCAGGCAAGGACGAAAGCCACTGTCCCGCGAACCGGTGTTCGTAGTTGCCGCGGTTAATCAGGTCCAAAGCCCGTTGCCCATGTTCACCGAAATCATGAAAATGCACGCCGCCGCCGTCCCGAAATGCGTCGGCAACCCGCGGTGCGACGGCGAGCAGGCTGGGCACCATGTGGAACAGGCCGCCAGCGTAGTGATCGCTACCGTCAGAGGCTAACAAAAACGCATGTTCCTCGGGTAACTCAAATGTCTCCGCGGCAGTGTCGTAGTCAAGATAGCCCGCCGCCGCCATGCCGTTCAGCCATTCCTCCACATACCGCAGCTGTAGTCTGCTACGTGCAGCCAGGTCCTCCGCACTCATGGCACCGTTATCCGCCATTACGCGAAATAATCCGGTCGTTGTGCCTAGATAGGCGAGGCCAGCCGTCATGGCGCCTGCCATGTCATCAAATAAGCGAGCCGTGAAGGATTTCAGTTTGTCTTTTTGCATTGGCTTTGAGGACATCGCGAACCTGGACGGACAGTGTACTTATAGATACGTACACTGTCCTCTCGGACCTAGCAACGTTGGGTTTGCGTTCGTATTAGCACCAAGGAATGACTGACATTGTGTATTAGTTGTTGTCGCCATTTGCAGCCACAGATGGGACGGGTGTTAACTGGGGCCCCTCTTTCCGTAGGCGTGAAGGGACATGAAACGAGCCTGTTATCCTCGTCTCTCCGGAGCAGCGGGATAATTTGACGCAAGGAGATTTTTCTATGACAGAACTGGTCACCATCGACACAAATGATGCCATTGCCCATGTCCGGCTTAATCGTGCGGACAAGTACAATGCACTGAGCCTGGAAATGATTGCGGCCATCATCGCAGCGGGCGAATCCCTGCTAGGCGCCAAGGACGTGCGTGCCGTTGTGTTGTCTGGGAACGGTAAAGGTTTTTGTGCTGGTTTAGACTTCGAGAGTTTTCAGGCATTAGTCGGTGTTGAGGCCGACGGCGGGATCGATCACTTATTGGCCCGCGACCATCGGCCTGAGAATTATATACAGCGTTGCGCGTATATCTGGAAACAGTTGCCTATGCCAGTGGTGGCCGCGGTACACGGCGTAGCCTACGGCGGCGGTTTGCAGATCATGCTGGGTGCTGACATTCGCATTGGTGCGCCTGACGCCCGGCTTTCCGTGATGGAGATCAAGTGGGGTTTAGTCCCGGATGTTGCAATCACCCAGACGCTGCGGGATCTGGTACGGCTCGATGTCGCCAAAGAACTGGTTTATTCTGGCCGCGTAGTGAATGCTCAGGAGGCGGTAGAACTCGGTTTGTTAACCCGAATAGCTGATGATCCACTCGCTGAGGCATCTACGTTGGCAGCGGAAATCGCGGCCAAATCACCGCATGCGATCCGTGCTGGTAAGAAACTTTTAAACGAGGGTTGGCATGCTGAACCGGCTACAGGGCTGCGCCTAGAATCTACCTTGCAGGCGACCTTGCTCACGTCGGAGAATCAAGTTGAAGCAGTTACGGCAAACTTTGAGAAACGCGAACCGAGGTTTAAGGATCCATAGGAGTGTATGTAGCGTTCGCGCGCTTCTATTGTTTCAATTTATCGACTATATCCGCGAACCGTTCGTCGACGGTGAAGTTTGTTACATTTGTGGCAGATTATAAAAATAAATTTGACCTTTTTTCTAGATTCCTCAGTTCCCCAACGGGAACTGATTTTCCGGTCTGTATATGTTGTTTTCGATGGGCCGGTTACTCATTAAGAACTCGTACATTGCGTTAAGATCTTCGTCCGTCATTTTTTTATAAACATACCAGGGCATGTAATTCAGCATGACTTGTGTTCCCTTCCTCGTGATTCCCTTGCGCATCAAGCGCATGAACTCTTCTTTTTTATATCCACCGATACCAGTTTTCTCTGCCGGCGTAATGTTGGGTGGTAGCATGACGCCGAAATGTGTGTTAATTACGACACCGCCGGCAAGGTAACGCTCTTCAATGATCTGGCCTTTGAGAGTGGGAGAATGACAGCTGAGACAGTTACCTAGGGTCAGCAGGTATTTACCTCGTTCAATCGGGTCGTTAGGCGGTTCCGGTACATTCGTCGGTGTCGGTAGTGGCGAAATGTCTGAACGCTTTATCTTTAATTTGGTTTTTTTGTCATTGGGTTGTTTTCGCTCGGGGAGCGACTGTAGGTAGTACACCAGCGCGTCAAGATCCCTATCTGACATGACTTGATATAGATGTGAGGGCATAAGGGGGAAAAGTCGTTCGCCGTCGCGGTTGACACCGTTGCGTATTGCATTCTTGATTTGCTGTGTCGTCCAATTACCTAAGCCTGTTTGTTTATCCGGTGTGAGGTTGGGGGGGACAAGGTCGCCGGGCATCAGCCAGGCTTCCCCGAACAACTCACCGCCAGACCATTCGGCTTCCGCCGGAATCGAGAAATCCGGAGGATCCCGGCGAGTATGACACCCTTGGCAATCGACCACGGCCTCGGCAATGTACCATCCGCGCTGGTAGTGCTCGTCATCGTTAGGAGCGACAGCTAAGGGCGCCGAACCGTGAACAAATGAACTGAAGATAAGACCAAGCAACAGTCCTGCAACTCGACAAACACGCATTTCCTGGGTGTCTCCTACGCTTTGTTAAAGCCCCGCGAGGATACCATCAAGCGTTGAGATAAGCAGGTCTGCATTGTCACGCGAAAAAGGCAGCGGTGGACG
>CAZBOQ010000167.1:0-8251 GCA_964493555.1 uncultured Gammaproteobacteria bacterium
GTCCGCTACCAGTGATCGGCGGGGAAGCCCATGCCGACGACGCGCCCGGTGACCGAAATAAACTGATAATAGATGTAGCTGATCCCCAGCGCGTCGATCTTGGTACGAACCTGTTTGACGAGTTCATCTCGCCCCGTGGCATTCACATGGCGCTCAAGGTCGGTTTCGTTATCACTATTCATGGATTGACTCTCCGAAGTGGATATTAATTAACTCCACGGGAACGGACTGTTAGAGGTTGGGTGCAATTCACCCGTTGCGTAACGGGAAAAGCGGAACGGTTCGAGTAAGGCGGACGGGGTCCCCATGATCTCTTCGGCGACCAGTTTTCCTACACCTATCTTCTTGAAGCCGTGATTAGAGTCGGCGATGACATAGCAATTCTCACAAAATACGTCGAATACTGGAAAATTGTCCGGGGTAAATGCGCCGAGACCACCTGATCGCTCATGCTTGTATTGCGGGAAAGTGCCTTCAAATCGTTTTTGGCAATGTGCTAGGCACGACACCCACATGCGTGCGAAGTCCTCGTTTACCACATAATCTGGTGACGCGGGGCCGTAGGGATCGACTTGGACGACATCGGGATCGGTATCTACGCGATTCGGCGCAGCACCGCCTTGCACGCCGCCGAAATTAAAGTCTGGTTTGTAATAAATTCCCCACATTTGATCGGTGATTAGCGACCCATCGATATTCGAATAAAGTGGCGCATCGCTGTCCACGTGTATGACCGGCGCTAAATCGCCGCTACGCATCTTTTGCAGATTTGGGTCGACGCCTAGGGTTCCCTCCTGCAGGCACCAGAACTTCCACATGGGGAAGTCCTCGACAACTTCTCCGTTTGGCCCTTTTACGTCGATAGATTTCGGTAGCTCCAACATGTCCCAGATTGATTTTATCCACGGGCCGGCACCGACGACCAAATATGCGCAGGCAATCCTACCGTGGTCAGTGACCACCGATGTTACAACGCCGGTGGCGTCGCGTTCGAAATCGGTGACACAAATGCCTTCGCGGATCTGCACGCCTTGCCCGCGTGCCTTCTCCGCTAAACCGTTGATGCTCGCTTTGTTGTTTGCGTAGCCACCCTTTTTCTCGTGCAGGATCGAAGTTGTGCCTTCGGCCTGCCAGTCGCCGAATAGCTCGTGCATATACTTTTTGCAGTCACCGGCACCCTGGATAAGAGTGGACTCGTAACCGATGGCTTGCTGCTGTTCATAGATGCCCGATACCTGCCCATCCATGACGGCAGGGCTTACCTGCATGTAGCCTACCGGGTGGTAACTGTAGGCTTCAGTATCGGATTCCCATACCGACACGCTATGCGCCATCAGTTCACGCATGGCCGGTTGATAGTAATTATTGCGGATCACGCCACAGGCGATGCCCGAGGCGCCCGCAGCGACGCCGGTTTTGTCGATTACGAGGATTTCGCCGTCGACGTTTTGACCCCGCGACTTCAGCTCAAGAGCGAGATGATAGGCTGTGCTCAATCCATGGACGCCAGCACCGATGATGACGTAGGTAGCGTAAGAGGGGATACTCATTAAGAGTGCTTGCGTGATTTCCTGTGATTCACTATCGTTGAATCTGAGTAAACGCGGGCGTGGCTATTTTGTCAAGCGCAAGGGGATACCCCTGAATGTAGCGTACGGAGAACCAAGGTATGGCCAAAGATCTGGCGCAAATCGCCAAACAAAAAGGGATTAAGTACTTTCTTATCAGCTTCGTCGATTTATTCGGCATGTTGCGGGCCAAACTGGTGCCGGCC
This sequence comes from uncultured Gammaproteobacteria bacterium, assembly GCA_964493555.1. Taxonomy (GTDB): domain Bacteria; phylum Pseudomonadota; class Gammaproteobacteria; order JADZEE01; family JADZEE01; genus CAZBOQ01. The sequence goes on from CAZBOQ010000167.1 coordinate 1,775, forward strand.
GCGGCCATCAATGATATGCAACGCGATGGCGCAGGTTTTGCCGGCTTTGCGACCTGGTTGGATATGACTCCGGCGCATCCGGACATGTTCGGAAAGCCTGACCCCGACAGTCTCATTCAACTCCCCTGGGATAGGGAAGTCGGCTGGGTTGCATCGGATCTTTGGATGGACGGCAAAGAAGTTGAAGCCTCCCCACGCGTTGCGTTAAAACGCCAGCTTGCGCGGGCGGAGACGCGTGGCTATCGGATGATGACTGGGGTGGAGTGTGAATATTTTCTACTTAATCCAGAGGGTACGGCGATTTCGGATCCGGCGGACACGCAGGGTAAGCCTTGTTATGACCAGCAGGCCTTAATGCGCCGCTATCCAGTTATCAAAGAGATCTGCGATGCAATGCTGGAGATGGGATGGGGTCCGTATCAAAACGATCATGAGGACGCCAATGGTCAGTTCGAGATGAATTGGGACTACGACGATGCATTGACCACCGCGGATCGGCATGTGTTTTTTAAATATATGACGAAGACGATTGCTGAAAAACACGGGTTCCGGGCGACCTTTATGCCCAAGCCGTTTATGAACCTCACGGGCAACGGCTGTCATACTCACGTCTCTGTCTGGAACAAGACCGGGAAGAAGAATCTGTTTCTAAACAAACGCGACGAATTAGGCTTGTCTAAAATCGCATACAGTTTTCTAGGTGGCATCATGCACAACGCAACAGCGCTTTGTGCGCTGTTCAATCCAACAGTCAACAGCTATAAAAGAATTGATGCACCGGTGACCAGCTCTGGAGCTACCTGGTCGCCGAGTTCAGTTACTTACACAGGTAACAATCGCACCCATATGATTCGGGTGCCGGACACAGGACGTTTTGAGCTACGGCTGATGGACGGCGCGACCAATCCCTATTTATCACAAGCCGGTGTGCTGTCGGCGGGGCTTGACGGCATCGACAACAAGCGTGATCCGGGCAAGCCGTTGCATATCAACATGTATGAAGAGGGTCACAAGATAAAGTCGGCGAAGAAACTGCCGACGACATTGCTCGATGCATTGCGGCTGCTCGAGAAAAGTAAGGTGTTGCGGGATGCGTTCGGTGACGAGATTATTGATGCTTATACTAAACTCAAGATGCAAGAGTGGCGAAGTTATACCTCGCACTTGAGTGATTGGGAGCGAGTCAATACCTTGGATTGTTAAAGTGTTTTTCGCCGTCGTCCCACGAAGGTGGGAATTTGATCCAACTGTGAAGCTGGCACCGCTTTAGAATGCCTCTCAACGTAACCCTCTTACAGAAAGATAGGGAACTGCCCGCGGCACGTTAACCCAACGAGCGGTCGCTTCTTCTACGGGTGAGCGTTTAAAAAGGGTCCATGTTCTTGTGGAGGGTGGGGCCAGTCAGCTCTGCCTAACCTACGGCAACGTCGCCGGCAACGCCTCTCTAAGCGCACGAATATGCTCAACCCCCAGGCCGCAGCAGCCGCCGTGGATCTGTACACCCTGGTCCAGCCACTTGAGTGCCGCCGTGCTGTAATCGCTCGGTGAGACGATATTCTCGAATTGCCAGTTGGGCGGTTCAAAAGAGCCGCTGTCGGCATACGCGAGCATTGGACCTTGCCAACGTTCTTTCAGCATCTCCAACACGCGGGCCGTGTTCGGCACTGAAGTGTGCATTATCCCCATCACGTCGGCGTCCATAGCGACGATGGTATCCAGGGTTTCTTCAAAGTTGCCGGACAAACCAAATTGCTGAGCGCCCCACGGCAAGATGTCCCCGTCCTCATTCGTTTCAGCGCTGAACCCGATCCATACAGGAACTCCGACATTGCGCGCCGCTTTAACTACGAGCCGGGCGTTGTGCGCATGTGTCATCATTTCGCAAATGATGAGGTCTACACCGGCTTCGACAAGCGTTTCAGCCTGTTCGAGATAGCTCATGCGTATTTCCTCGCCCGTGGGTATGGCCATACTTTTCAGCGGTCCCATTGTCGACATAGAGCCGGCGACCCACACCCGGCGATCCGCGACTTCCTCGCGCGCCTCCTGCGCAAGACGCACGGCGGCACGGTTTATGGCCCCGACGCGGTCTTTGTATTCGGTAGCAGCTAATACATGCGGGGCTGTGCCGAACGTATTAGCGGTAACCACATCCGCGCCGGCACGGATGTAATCGGTGTGTAGGGCCCTTACGGTGCCGGGATGGGTTATGTTGGCAACGCCGCACCAGGCATTTTCATCCATTGGTACACCGCGTCGCTCGAGTTCTGACCCAATTGCACCGTCGATGATGATGACCTCATTGTTATCGATCCGTTCCTGTAACGTGGGCATTGCTTCTCCGTTTTAAATTCGCATTCGTTGAAAGTAGTCGCGATAGGCCGAGACGACTTTAGGTGACAATAATAATGCTCCGATGAGGGTTGGGATAGCCATCAACGCAAAAGCCACATCGGCAATGTTGACCGCGGTTGCCTGCGTCCAGTGCGCGGCGATGGGGATAAACAGCAGGTACATATAGATATAGAGATCGCCGAACAGTGGACCGAGCAGATACCGGGCACACTTTTGACCGTAATAGCAAAGTGAAATCATCGTAGTGGTCGCGAACAATACAGCCACTAGAGTAAGTAACGGTTTACCGAAACCGGGCATCGCCAATTCGAAGGCAGTGGCGGTCATGACGATGCCACCACCGTGAGTATTAACACCGGTCAGCAATATCACCAGCGCCGTCAGAGTGCACACAACATGAGTATCTACAAACGGGCCGATCATCGCGACCAAGCCTTCGCGGACAGGCTCATCGGTTTTTGCTGCACCATGCGCTAATGGTGCGGTGCCGATGCCCGCTTCATTGGAAAAAGCTGCTCGTTGGATGCCGGTGATTAATACCTGTTTTACCGCGACGCCGGTTGCCGCACCGATCGCTGCATCCATGCCAAAGGCGTGTTTGAAGATCGACACGAAAAGTGCAGGGACAACCGTGTAGTTCGTTATCACAACAGTTAAGCAGGCAAGCAGATATAATAGACACATTGCCGGCACGACCTTTGCGGTGGTCTTACCAACGCGCTTGATACCGCCCAAGATCACAGCGCCGACAGCCAACATCGCGAGTGTGCCGGTCACGGATCGGTCGATGCTCCAGTGAACTTCCAGAAGGCCTGCCAGTTGGTTGGACTGGAACAGTGGCAAGGTGCCAATCATGCCAAAAACCGCGAACATATACGCCAATGGTAAGAACTTCTTACCCAGCCCGACTTCTAGGTAGTACATGGGGCCGCCCTGAGGCACGCCGCTCTCGTCTTCCTTGCGGTACAGGCAGGCTAGCGTGCAGGTGAAGAACTTGGTCGACATGCCGACCAGGCCGGATATCCACATCCACAAGATCGCGCCCGGCCCACCGATCGCCACCGCGATCGCGACGCCGGCAATGTTGCCCAGACCTACAGTGGCAGACAGCGCGGAACTCAGTGCCTGGAAGTGCGAGATTTCACCGGGATCATTTGGGTCATCGAACCGCCCACTCAAGATAGAGAGCGCATGCCGGAAACCGCGCAGCGGCATGAAGCCTCCCATCACAGTGAAATACACGCCGGCACCGGTGAGCAGAAGGACTAGTGGCATACCCCACAGTACGGTAACGGCGTCGGCCCAGAATTTGTCGAACGCTTGCATAGCGGCACAGAGTAACGTGTTTCTACTTAATGACGTAGGTTCGGCCGGGCTAGAGGTGAGGCCCAACTAACCGGTGTAATCGTGTTACCGTGAGCAGCATGACGACTGATCATGCCGCAACACGCAAAGACCCTTGGACGCTATTTGTCGCGGTAGGGTTTGGCAGCTTCATGGGCGTACTTTGCGCCAATGCCATTCCCCTTTTGATCGGTGCGCTGGCGGACGGCCTTAATTTTACCGAGGTCCAGGGGGGCATGCTCGGGACCATCGAGATGGCCGCGTTGTCAGTGACGGCGCTCCTGGTTTCACCCTGGATGGCCAGAGTGTCGCGCGCGCAAGTGGCGATCGTGGGTGGGCTGGTCGCCGCCTGCGCCCAGTTCTTGTCGATGGAGTTTCAGGCGTTCGACATGCTGGTGGGCTTGCGTTTACTTGTCGGCGTTGCATTGGGGATTTGCTTTGCTGCGGCCACCGCGGCAGTTGCTGGCGCCCGTAATCCTGATCGCGTCTACGGAGTCGCGATTGGATGCTCACTGCTCGCGTTGGGCCTGTTGTTCTATCCGGTGCTGGGTAAAGCCATCGCCTCGTATGAGCAACGGGGCGCATACTTTGTGCTCGGCATCATCGTATTGATTGGAACGGCATCGTTCAAGTGGTTGGGGACGACCACGACCGTGCAGCGAATTCGTGCCACTCGCCATGTTATCCCAGTTAAGGCTGTTGTAGTGCTGTTTACTGTTATCGCATTATTTAACCTGGGGATGTCCTCGATCTGGTCGTTTACCGAGCGGATCGGTGTAGATAAGGGCTTGGCACCGCAGGACCTCGCCCTTTATCTAGGTTTTACTAGCTTTGCCGGCATCGGTGCTAGTCTGCTGGCGGGTTGGCTCGGTCCGCGCTACGGGAGATCTGTTCCGACGGCGATAGCGTTGTTAATCGGTGGCGTATCGGCGCTTGCTATTGCCAACGTATGGAACGTTGTGACGTTCATCATCGCCCTGGTGCTTTACTGGATTGCCTATATGTTCCTTTATCCATTTCTACTCTCCATCGCTGTCGCGCTTGATCCCGGCGGGCGCGTGGCAGCAGCAGCAGCGGGCGTGAATCAATTGGTTTTTTCGCTTGGCCCGACATTGGGTGGTTTCATCGCGGCTTCGGGTTCGTATCAGATGATAGGTATTTTCGGTGCGTTGGCGTGTGGGGCAGGCGCACTGTTAGCGCTCACGCTGGATCGGATACTGGATGCAATCTCGCAGACAGCGTAATTGTTAAGCTCCCCACCACCAGGCCTTTAAATCGGCCCAGGGGTTCTTTCTCGAGGCGTCGATAGCGATGGGAGCTTGGAGCCCGTCGTCGAGGATCAGTTCACCCCGTTTCAAATCGCTGATGTCGCTTTTCGCTCGAGGAGCTGGCCGCGAATCGGAGCCGGTTCGAACCACCACGCTACGATAAGCAAGCGTTTCCTCCCGTGAGCGGATCTCACGCATGGTGGCGTCAATCTCGAACTCCAGAGTGTTGCTACCGAGGACGATGTCGGCCGCACGGTCGTCAGTTGCCGAGACGGTAGTGTCTATACCGGTCAATTCGACAGCTAATTCGACCATGACGAAGTCCGCCTTGGCCGCCGAACAGTCCGGGCATATCCATTCATGGGGTACGTCTTTCCACCGCGTACCGGGCTCAAGACCTGACTCGGGATCGCCTTTGGCCTCGTCGTAGATCCAACCACAGACCTGACATTGCCAGCGGCGAAACCGCTTTGCGCTCACATCAGACCTTCATAGCCATAACGCTCACCGCGGCTCGCACAGCCAAATACTTTGGTGACGAAGGAAAGGTAACCTGGGAGGCAATGTCGTACATGCGGCCTGACATACCGGTTGAGTTGTGGCAGATTGTAAAATGGGACGTTAGCGAAGCAATGATGAGCAGTGTGATAGGTCATGTTCCATACCATCCAGCGATTAATTGGATTGGTATAGATCGTGCGGGTGCTGTCCATTACGTTAGCGACCTTCGGTAGCCCATAATGTTCAGCAAAGTTCTGCACCTGATGCATGAACTTGAAGCAGAGCAAAGGTGCAATCCATAACTGCACCGCAATCCAGCTTCCGTAATAGATGCTGAGGCCGAAAATCACCGTGTAGAAGAACGCGTAGACTCGTGCCTCTAGTATGAATCGGCGAGTATCCTTCCGCTCGAACAATTCTTTTTCCATCGGATCGATCCTGCCCAGGCAGTGATCCAATAAAATTTGCCACAGTGCGAGCCAAGAGGGAATCGCGGAAAATGTCCAGAGAAAACTCACCACAGTAAATGGTTCTGTCTCGGGTCGAAGTGTTTCCAGCTCCGTATCCTTGCCGCGAATACTGGTGTACTGGTGATGCACCATATGCGCAGTGCGATCAAACCAGTACGGGAAAAACCCCAGGAAACCGCAAACGTGTCCCCAGTATATATTCAGCCACCGGGTCTTAAACGGCGTGAGGTGGCTGAACTCGTGCTGCGCCGCATAGGTGTAGGCGAGCAGTGTTCCGTGCACGGCGAACAACGGTACGCTCCAGAAAGTTTCCCATGCAGAATAAAGCAGATAGCCGGTAAGAATGACGGCGCCGAAGTGGGTGATCACCTGTATCCACGCTTTACCGTCGATGCGCTGCATTAACATCTTCAATGTTTCGGCATCAAGGAGCTCCTCAGGTTGTTCGACCCGGATCTCCATGCTGGAATCGGCCATTTCGCCGCGTACCTTTCGTCGAAGCATAATCAATTGCGGTTCATCTATATTGTCGTTGTAAG
>CAZBOQ010000168.1:0-7518 GCA_964493555.1 uncultured Gammaproteobacteria bacterium
CACGATTCAGGTCTTGCGTCGAAGACTCAAAACTCTCCAACAGCTCAGGTGTAAAAATTTCGCTCATCTCGATTATCTCTCTTCAACCACGCCGGTCGGGTCAGCTTGCGGCCAGGCAGCACGATAGCGTTTTACCAGCCAGCGATTGAATTGCTGCAAGGTCTCCTCTTGCCACGAGTAACGTCCGTGTGGACCGAATCGCGAACTTAAGCCTTTCTGCACCATAGTATCGGCGTAAATGTCCTGTACATTGAACATATTGACACCCGCTTTGACCTGTTCCATGAGCTGTGCAAACAAGGGCTCACGCGCCGCACGAGGGTCCAGACAATAGCGGATATGGATGTCTATCTTGTCAACCGACTTTGGATCGACAATGAAGTAGGTGACGCTGTCCGGCGTAATGGCGAGTCCTAAGGTTGGCGGGATCAAAGCGAACATAACCCGGTGACGCTCGTCGTCAGTAAGGTTGGTAAACACTGGCAGCATGCATTTAAGGGTTGGATTAAATGAGCCGTCCATATGGGTGCAATAGTTTAACCGCGTGACATGACCGTCATCGTCATCCCAATCTAGAAACTTTGCGTTATGACCGGGCACATGATCGCCGATCCCTTCATGTAAGCGATGCGCATGATAGCCGTCGTTGAAGTTCTCGAGCATCACCTTCCAGTTCCACGGCAGATCCGCAAAGGTTTCATCGACGACATGGTGGCAGTTCTCAAGGTCAAAGTTTTCAAGCAGTGGTGCCAGTGAAGTCAAGGTCGGTGCGAGTGGTGCGGCTCCAAGATCGAAGTTGGTAAAAATAAAACCGTTCCAGATTTCGACTGGTAATGATGGCAAGCCGTGTTCATCTCGTTCAAACTGTTCAGTTTTGTCCATTTCCGGAGATGCCACCAGACGGCCATCCAGACCGTAACACCAGTGATGGTAAGGGCACAGGAATCGACTTGCAGTACCTGATCCCTCCACCAACAGCATGCCCCTGTGCTGGCAAACGGCGGAAAGTACTCGAACTTCTCCGTCCTTGTCACGCACCACTAGCAGCGGATCGTCCAGCAAAGTAATTTGGAACCAGTCACCGCTGTTCGGAACCTGCTCGACGCGACCAACACAGATCCATTCGCGATCGAAAATCGCCCTCCTTTCGAACGCGTAAAATTCAGACGAAGTATAGAGCGACGGCGGCAGGATCCCGGCTTCGTTAACCGGTCCAGTTGCCGCGTCGAAAGCCTTCAACATTTCGCTGTTAAATAGTGCCATAGTTCCGTTCCTATACGATCATATGTCGGACGACGTTCCCAGCTTACTGTGTTTCCGATTGCGTAGCTTGAAAAAGCTGCTCTGCCGATGGAATTGGAATCACAAAGGTAATACCGCCGAGCTGAATCACCCTGTACAAATCCCTTAGTATTTTCAGCGTAAGCCGGTAAACATTGCGCTTAGGCCGTTGTTTCGGCTACTGACGGTTCACGTAACTGCGGCATAACCTCTTTGGCAAACAATTCCATGTTCCGAAGTGCCTTCTCCTGCTCAAAGCCACCGAACCACATAAAGTTCATAATGTAATCGACGCCGCCCTCGTCCCGCATCCAGCGCATCTTTTCAGCGACGGTGTCTGGTGTACCAAACATACCAAGCCGATCGTAAACTTCGTCAAACGGCACAACGTCTAGCCACTCAAGAATGTCATTGTAGTTGGCGTACTGTTCCGACACTTTAGACCGATCACGTTCACCCCAGATTTTTGCCGCAGTGCGGATATACCACATGACGTAATCTTTGATATCCGCTTTCACCTCCGCGTCGCTTTCGCCCACATAAACGAACTCGTTATGGCAGATCTGCAAATCTGTGCGGCCAGCTTCCGCCGTCGCGCGGTGCCACACGTCAAAATATTGATCCTTAAGGGTTTCATATGGGCAAAGATAAGGGCCGATCAGTCCGTGCATGCCACGTTCTATTATTTTCTTCACCGTGTAGTCGCTTAACGCCGCCTGCCAAAGTGGTGGATGCGGCTGGGTGTACGGCTTGGGAACGACAGACACTTCAGGGATCTGCCAAAATTTTCCATCGTAGGAAAAACGCTCCTCGGTCCACGCCAACTGCATGATCGCCAGTGCCTCACTGAAACGCTCCTCGGCCTCATCCATCGAGACATTGAAAGCTTTGAACTCAGCTGGCTGATTACCTCTACCGACGCCAACATCCACGCGTCCTTTTGAGATGTGATCGAGCGTCGCCCAATCTTCCGCAACTCGGATCGGATCATTGAAAGGCAGTACCACTACCGCACTGCTCACCCGGATTTTCGAGGTCCGGGCAATTGCCTGCCCCGCAAGCACCGGGATGGCAGCACGCCCATACGGACTAAAATGGTGCTCAGTCAGCCAAACCGAGTCGTAACCAAGCTCCTCAGCGTATTCAACCTGCTCGATCACTTTGTCGAAAGGTTCAGGTTGGCCATCCCGCACCTGCGGCACGATTATTAATCCAAATTTCATTTTGTTCCCTTAGGGCTGATATTCATTGCCGCCCGTACGTCATAAATGGCCTGTGGTAAACCTTCTGTAGGTATCCCCTGCAGCAGGATCGCCGCATCGCCCTTACCAGCCACGTAGTTTCGCCAACCCTCGTGCTGTTCGCTTGCTGGCTCCTCAACGTGTTGCCACGGTTCCTGCAAACCATCCTTGAGCTCATCACGCCAACTAGGAAGATCGATACCTTTTATCATATCGACCAATGATTTCTTGTACTTTCCATCATGCGACTTGGCGTTGAAAGGACAGACCTGCAAACAAATACCGCAGGAGTAGTAACTGCCCCAATACGGAGCACATGCTTCCGTATCCACGGTCCACCGGTGAATACCCCGAACATCCTGCTTGTCGTGAGCGATCGCATCACCAGGGCAATAGCGTGCGCACATATTGCAATTGGTACAGACTTCATCAACACCCCAATCAACCGGAATATCTTCTACTACCGGTAGATCAGTAGTCACCACCGCGACGCGAAAGGAGCAACCAAGTTCAGTGTTAATCAATGATCCGTGTTTACCGAGTTGTCCAAGACCCGCCGCCTCTGCGTGGGGCAACATGTTGAGCTGCTCAAAACGCAATGAATGCGCGCGGGCTGGGTACCCGAGGCCACGAATGTACTTGCTCAGCTCCACAGCTATACCACCGGCAACCGCGTAGATTTTTAGCACCTCGCGTACGTGCTGCGCCGTCGCACCATTTTTCATTTCGTCGTATTCCATTGGTACAGCGATAACAATCGCGTATTTATGCGGCACATCCATTCCCTTATACACATGAAAGGGGTCAACATGAGTAATCCCCACCATGGACGCCCCGAACTCCTTCGCTACACCTTTAATCTCGTCACTGGCCACTTGGGGACTGGAAAAACCGGTACGCACCGCGGCGGGATCGCCATCCACTTCGGGCACGCAACGGATGGTTTTCTCGTTCCAGTCCAGGGTCACGGGATCGGGTTCGTGGGCAAAAACGTCGTAACCGAAGCTCCGCGAGACCTGAGTCGGCTCGACGTAGATCAGTTCCTCACCAGACCATTCGGATAAAACGCGCTGCACCATCGCTATCCTCTCGAAATAGAAAACATGCGGGTTTCTGACTATAGCCCACCGGAGCCCTCAACCCCAATCATGGCGCAGATACTTTCAAATACAGTGCTTCCCGGTCGCCCGGTCTCGCCGATAATCGTATAGTGATTATAGCCTTCCGGTTGGACCTCGGTCAGCGGGAAACCCCTCGCACGCCAGGCGTCGGCAAAGATTTTACTCTGGCGCTTGAATTCGCCTGTCTCTTCACTCCCGCAACCGATGACCAGATCCGCCGAGGTTTGCCGCAGGTGTTCAATGGGACTGTTTTGCCTCGCTCTCAGACGATCCAACTTGAGCCACTGGTTGGCCTCGGTTTGCAACAAGGGCTCAAGATCGAACAAACCACTCAAGGCGCAACCACCCTTCACCACGTCGGACGGCAGGCCCACAGCATCAAGCCAATCATCAGCGAGCACTGCACCGACCAAGTGTCCCCCGGCGGAATTACCACAAACGTAAATCCGCTCGCGGTCACAACCGTATTCCTCTGCGTGGGAATAAGCCCAGACAATCGATGCTCGACAGTCGGCAATTGCATCTTCAATTGTGAACTCCGGTGCCAAACGGTAATTAGCCGTGCAATATGCGATCCCTCTGGGAACAAACGCTTTGGCCTGAAAACGACGACCTTCCTTACTGCCAATTTTCCAGTACCCTCCGTGGAAAAACACTAATAACGGTGCCCCGCGAGCGGCAGCGGGAAAAATATCGAGCGTTTGTCGATGGCCTTCCGACCCATAGGCGACATCTAGATGGCACGGCAATTCCCGAACGGCCTCAGCACTAGCCTCGGCATAACCGCGCTGAATACGGGCAAGTTCTTCTGGCGTCACTACCGAATCGGTGTGGTATTCAAGCCAGATCTCCTCAGGCGTCAAATGTTCGTAACCCACGGCGGTTATGCTCGTCAGATAGCTGGCAGCTCGCCGAACTGCGCTCGGTATGATGGTGTGCTCGGATGTTCGATCAGCGGTGTCACCGAAACCTCAATATATGGAAACAACGGTAAGCCGGAAATCGACTCATGTAACTCTTCCAGTGAATCTGCCTGCCAAATACCGACGTTGGCCCGCTCACCGACAATCCGCCATATGCGCAGCAGCTTGCCCTCGTTTCTCAGTATATGTGCATGCTCCATTTCAGCGGCGTAGATTTCATCCACCTGCGCTTTCTGCCAGTCGCCCGGGAGCTTCACTACGATTTCGACCTTAAATTGCATTTCGCACCCTCTCATCATCGAGTGTTACAGTGTACAGCTCTTGGCTCGTAATATTGGCACCGGGAGGAACGGAAATAATGAGCGAACTAGAAGAGATCAAAGGCCTACTGAAGAGCATCGACAACCGCCTACAGCGCGTTGAGGACGTAGAGGAAATCAATCGCCTGATCGTCGACTACGCCCGCGGTGCCGATCACGGCAACAACCGTGAGATGTTAACACCGCTGTTTACGGAGGACGCCGTCTGGGAAGCAAAAGGTTTCGGCGGATGGGTCGGCCGCGAAAAAGTTATCGATTTCCTCGAAGCGATCGCAGGGGAAAAAGTCTGGTGGTCATTGCATTACATGATCTCACCGAAAATCGATGTGGCTGCGGACGGCAACTCGGCGACGTTGATCTGGTACCTGTGGGAACCAGCTACCATGCCAGACGAAGAAACCAAAGAAGCCGAACCACATTGGATCACCGGACTTTACGATGCCGAAGTGGTCAAGATCGACGGAAAATGGCTATTCAAACGAATCACCAGCGGCATGAACATGTTGAGTCCAGCCAAACACGGCTGGGTGAAAATGCGTTTTCCTAAGGGTTCGACGACTATGCCGTATCTAGACCATCTCAATCCCGGCGATTACCACTGGTGCGCCTGCGGCAAATCTAAGCGGCAGCCATTTTGCGACGGCTCCCATCGTGATACCGAGATCACACCCGTCAAGTTCACGATGAAAGAATACGATCTGGTCGGCTTGTGTGGCTGCAAAAAAACCAAAACCCCACCATATTGCGATGCCACGCATTTGGGGTTAGATATTTAAAGCCCTGACGGAGACGCTTTCACCCGTCCAGCTTCCAGAGGGTGCGGGACGGGTGAGGACCGTTCAATTAGATTGAGAAACCTATCTAGCTTAAAACAACCCTTCCTCGATCATCGATTCCAGGCATCGCCGGTAGGCAGCGACTGCTGCAGCGACTTCCTCGTCCGTATGGGCCGTAGACAACCAGCCCTTGGACGACGACACCAAGACTCTCTCCCGTGCAAGCCGGAGCAGCAATTCTCGGCCCAAATCCATCCGCGCCCCCATGATCTGACGGTGATTGATAACCCGCTCACTGGTAAAGAATATATTGAACACTGGACCGACACCCACCACTTGGGCGGCTATCCCCAGTTCGTTTACCAGTTCGCGTAATTGCACGCGGATGTCTTCCGATATTTTGTCCAACGACTCATAGGTACCCGGTTTCTTGAGTTCGCCCAACGCGGCTGCACCTGCCGCAGCTGCAACTGGATTAGCATACAAAGTGCCACTGAACAGCACATAGTCCGACTCTGCTCGGCGATCGAATCCAGATAAGGCCATTATGTCTTCGCGCCCACAGATCGCGGCTAACGGATAACCGCCACCGACGATCTTTCCGTAAGTTGATATATCAGGCGTGACCCCAAATGCTTCCTGTGCGCCGCCGTAAGCAAGACGAAACCCGGTAATCATCTCATCGAAAATCAACACACTACCGTGTTTGTTCGCCAATTCTCTGAGACCTCCCAGGAAACCAGGCTCGGGCGGCACCACGCCTAGAATTGGTTCTGTAATAATTGCGGCGATCTCCTCGCCGTGGGTGGTCATGAGTTCGCGAACCATGTCCAGATCGTTAAAGTCGCTCACCACTACCGTCTCAGCTACGGCCGCAGGAATTCCCGCCGAATTTGCGGAAGGCTTGAGCGGGTCATAATCAAGCTCCATGAAACCAACCAAACTATAATCGTGACTGCCGTGATACGCCCCGGCAAAACGCAGAACTTTTTCGCGACCGGTGAAAGCGCGCGCGAGGCGCAATGCATAATAAGTTGCTTCGGCGCCGGTGGTCACGAAACGCAGCTTGTCGCGGCCAGGGGCCGCATCAACAATCATGGTGGCAAGTTTGACGATACTGGCCGTTGGCTGATAAAAGGATGCGCCGCGTTCTATCTGTTCCCTAGCTGCAGCCAGGACCGTTGGATGGCGATGACCGAGAATGAGCGGGCCCGAGGCCATCAAGAAATCGATATATTCGTTACCTTGCGTATCGTAAAGCTTACCGCCCTCGCCGCGTTCAGCGATGAAGCGCAGCTCCGGAGGATAGGACAGTAGAGTGCCGAGATCGCCACATGGTAAAGCGCTATCGAGGCTTGATAAGAGCTCGGTGGCATCTTGGGAATTGCTAGACATTGGGGCTTAGCATACATTCAACTCGGGGTGGAGATCATGCGATGGCTCCGAAAACCTTTATCCTGAGGAGGATTGACTGATGGCAGTTAAAGGAAGCTGTTTATGCGGGATCATCCATTATGAGCTCAACAAACCAACCGCTGACCATGCAGAGCATTGTCATTGCACATATTGCAGGAAGTGGCACGGTGCCGCATTCGGCAGCTATGTCGGCTTTAACGCAGGAGATTTTCGCTGGACCAAAGGGGAGGACATCGTTGCCCGTTATCAATCGTCTTCTCACTCTGCACGGCATTTCTGCCCCAAATGTGGCTCACCGCTCGCCGGCGAAATCGGCGGTAAGATCTGCATCGTTACGATGGGTACACTGGATACCGATCCCGGCGTGCAACCACACTTACACATGTTCGTGCGTTCTAAAGCACCGTGGTTCAAAATAACAGACGATTTGCAACAACATC
>CAZBOQ010000169.1:0-8550 GCA_964493555.1 uncultured Gammaproteobacteria bacterium
GTAAGCGGCCTGGCTCCCCATTGAGCGTTTTCGTAGAGGATGATATTGCTCTCGTCGGTGAAGCGTGGGTTGTGTGTGTGATACGGCCAGGCCATACCGTCGGGACGCTTTAATAGCTTTCGCCGTAGTGAGGGTGACCAATGAGTGTGTTCACCCAATATCCATCTTATTTCGTGGGTTGCGCGGTCAACTTTTAGGAGGGCGTCCTGGTGTTTCAGATTGATGATAATCGAATCGTCGTGTTGGTCGTAAACCAACCCGTTGCCATGCGTCCAGTCTAGGTGGTCGGGAAACCCGCGGGTCGTCCAGGAGGTGTCCAGCAGGCCATAACCAACCCTGAAGACATCCAGATAATCGAAGCTATTCCAACGCCAGATTATCTCGCCGGCAGGATTGAATTCGATGATCGCATCACCCATCACTTGCCGTATGGCCCGCGGCGCTTGCCTGTCGGTCAGGCTGGTGTAGTAATGTTCAATGGTGCGTGCGTTTGTTGAGAGGGCGAGAAAGTTTCCGTTTGGTATTTCGCGCGGTTGATGATGAAGGGTTTGGATTCCTTTAATCGGAATCGCGCCTTCTATCGGTCCGTCGGGCCGGCGCTCGGCGTATTATTCGCTGACCTTGTTGCCAAGAAAATCGATTTCGACTGTGCGGAAGTCATCCAGCTGAAATTGCAAGTTACCACTACGCAACTGACCGATGCCGGCGATGCGCTCGTCCGAGTGGTAATACCACACGACTTCACCTTCGGCATCGAGAGCCATTAATAACCCCCATTTGCTCGAGAAATCGAGGGCCGTTCTAGTTTTTCGAAATTCCCGACCAAGCGTCGTTCGCCTTACGCTTAGGAGAGTGATGCCGGGCTCGATGGCCGAGGCGTCCTGCGTTGTAACTAAGAGTCTAGGCCACTCTAGGCCCCCAGTTGGCAAATGGGGTGTATTGTGTACTAGGGCAAGACGTGAGTGGGTCATCCTACCATCGAGATCCTTAATGCTTGTACGTAGAATATGGCGTCTACCTGGCCGCATCCCGAGAATAGGAAGACCGATGCGGGGATCCGCTGTAGCATCGAAATCAATCCGCCATTCGCGTTCGGGGCCTTCAATGTGAACTGTGGTATTGACAGGGCGATCGGTTTCGAACCTAAGGATTGCGGCGAGCGGCACTGCCTTAATTGGATTTGGGTGGATCGATGGGCGGATGAGGAATCGTGGACCGGATTGGCTGTCGTCTTCGGCACAGCGTAATGGCGTATGGTTCAGGGCTAGTGTAACGAGGATCGCAGCCCAAATGTTGTTTGTTAAGGTCATTCACCATGTCCCTTAAGTTGAGAGCCAATAATGCGGCAAACTAGCAGTAATGCTAATTTGCCAGCCATCTATTTGCCAAACTATCTGCCCTGTCCGGTCGACTACTGCCTCTACTCACCCATAGTCTTAATTTGTAAGTGCGGTAAAATTGGGACCATAATCAATCGCGTTGAGTGATCTCGATGGCGTAATCGCTGACCATTGCGGTCACCCCAACTGCGTTGGGTACTTTGTTCAGAATGCTGATGAAAACAGGTGTGTGCGGCCATTACAACTTGGCTGACCCTGCGAAGGAGGGAGAGCCCGTCCGCTTGGTCTGAGTGGTGGGCAGAATAATTTGCGGGAAAGGGTACTCCACTGAACCGCCGGTCTGAGACATGGCATGGTAACGACCTTTGACCCATCTGCGGTGATGCAAGCCGGCGGCTTCGAAGAGATCATAATCGGGATTTTCTAAGGATGTTGCATGAACTTCTGTCCCCGGACACTGATGCGTTAGCGTCGTTGGTGCCCGATGGCGTTAAGATTGCTATCTGTAAGAGCGAAACCGGTGTTCCCGCTGCCCTCATCCGCGCACTTATTCGTTGCGGTGTCTCCGATTTGCATGTTGTTGGCGTACCCACTGGCGGCTATGCCTGCGATCTTCTGATCGGCGCGGGCTGTGTCGCCACTGTGGAGACCTCTGCGGTCACCTTGGATGAGACCGGACTGGCTCCACGCTTCATTAACGCGGTGAAATCCGGTTCGATCACAATCATGGATTCGACTTGTCCTGCGGTGTACTCAGGGTTACGCGCTGGTGAAAAAGGCATACCGTTTATCCCGATCCGAGGCCTGCTAGGCAGCGATCTTTTGCGTTATCGAGACGATTATAAGGTGCTCGAGAACCCGTATGCTGAAGGCGACGCCATCGTATTAGTGCCCGCTATCGAACCCCAGTATGCGCTGATCCACGCGGCGTTGGTGGACGACGAAGGCAATGTGTATTTGGGCTCAGACCGGGATTTGGCGTTGATGGCACACGCCTCCAAACAAACTCTGGTGACCGCGGAGGCCCGTTATCCGGGAAATCTTCTCGATGATAAGCAACTCGCTCCCGCGACTATGTCAGCGATCTATGTTGACGGTATAGCATTTTGTGAAAAGGGTGCGTGGCCACTGCGGTTGGGTGGGTCTTACGAGGAGGATAGGCAGCACATGGCGGAGTACCGTCGCCTTGCGCTAAGCGATGAAGGATTCCAGGAATATTTAGCCACTTTCGTTTTTTCAGAGCTCGCTGGCGCACAATGACAGTTCGGTGTAGCGAGGAAGAGCTGCTCATTTATGCCGCTGCTGGATTTCTGAAGGGAGTGAAACAGATCACCACAGGAATGGCGTCGCCGATCCCGGCCTGTGCCGCTTTACTGTGCCGCGAAATGACCAAAGGTAAAACCCGGATTTCTATTTTGGCAAGTCGTCACCTTCATTCCTTTACCGATGGGGGGGTGGAGATTTTCGATCAAGCTGCACAGGGGCGGCTTGGTGCTTTTTTCTTGAGTGGTGGTCAAATAGATGGGCACGGCAATGTAAATCTCGTTGGGGTAGGCGACTATCCGCGCATGCGTGTGCGCTGGTCCGGCTCGTTCGGATCGGCTTATCTTTATTACCTAGTACCGCGAGTCATTTTGTTCCGGTTTGAGCACAGCCGGCGTACCATGGTCGAGCAGGTTGACTTCGTTTCAGCACCTGGCAGAAGCTCCGCTGCTGTATATCGACCTGGTGGCCCCTATGGATTGCTCACCAATCTATGCTCGTTCAGTTTTAATAAGGGAACGGGCCGTTTCTGTCTGGAAACCGTTCATCGAGATCACACCGTCGAGGAGGTGCTTGCTAATACCGGGTTTGAATTTGACATACCTGAGGGTGTCGCTCAAACCCCTGAACCACCGGCAAATGTTCTCGATTTGATCCGTGGTCCGGTGGCGACATTGATCGCGGATCCCTACCCAGAATTCGCTGAACAAGTGTTTGGCAAGAGGTCGAATTAACGCTAGATCTCCATGCCGTGATTTCCTTCCGCAGGACCGGGCAGGGCACGACGGTAGTGCACTTTGCGTGTTTCACCTCTGTGATGTTGTTTTGTGCTGCTACGCTTAATACGGATAAGGTGAAACATGACAATACTTGCCCGTAACGACTAGGGCGGCGATATTTAGAACCTCAAATCACGTTGAATTTCAGCGGAGGGACTGTTGCAATGATTGACAGGCTTGATCCTGCTAGGGGGGAGGCAAATGGAATTCGGAATCGGTGTAGCAGCGAATATTAATGACTGGCAGATGATCCAGTATGCCGAGCAGCTGGGTTATGACTTGGCCTCGGTCGGTGATTCACAGATGATCTGGTCGGATTGTTACGCGACGCTCGCATTAGCGGCGGAGCATACGTCGAGGATCCGCATAGGGACGGGTGTCGCTATTGCCGCGACCCGGCTTGCGCCGGTTACCGCGCATTCAATTGCAAGTATTGCGAGGTTGGCTCCGGGCCGGGTGTTCCTTGGAGTGGGCACCGGACATACCGCGATGCGGGTGATGGGCATGAAACCCATGGGGATTAAGCTGTTCCGAGATTATTTGCGGGTCGTAAAGGGGTTGCTGCGCGGTGAGGAAGTTGAATACAGCCACGAAGGCGAAACGCGCGCAATCCGGTTTTTGCATCGTGACCTGGGGTTCCTGAATTTGGATGAGCCCATTCCCATCATAGTCGCTGCTAACGGGCCAATGGCGCTTAAAGCCGCAGGCGCGCTAGGTGATGGTTGGATCTCGGGCACCAAACCATCACCGGAAGCCTTCAACCGGGATTTTGCCCAGGTCAAAACCGGTGCGGAAGCTGCTAGACGTTCATTAGCGCAATTTAATACTAATGGCATGATCGGTGCGGTGGTATTAAAGCCTGGTGAGAAGGTTAACTCCGATCGGGTCATCGATTCATGCGGCTCACAGGTTGGCTGCGTGCTTCATCTTTTTTACGAACTCGTCAAAGAGACCGGTATCGAGGAGATGGTGCCGCCCGGGTTTCACGGTATCTGGGAACAGTACTGTGCGCTTGTCGATAAAATGGAAACTTCGGCCGACAAGCGTTACCTCGAGATCCACAACGGACATTGCACTTTTCTGCCTGAGACAGAGCGCGAATTAATGACGCCTGAAGCAATCCGCGAGGTGTGCATGGTCGGCGAAGCTGACGAGATCATTGAGCAGCTGCGTCAGACCGAGGCTGCGGGCCTTAAGCAGATTACGGTTTGGCCGCCTATGGCAACCGTTCGTGAGGTGGCCAAAGATTTTTATGAACAAGTGATATCTCGCTATTAGGTTGTCACGGCGAGGCAGTTGTCATGTCGAGTGGCGGAACCATCCCGATTTGTATCAGAAATCCAAGATTGTCTGGAAAGACCCAGTCTGCGGTAATGAGGTTGTCCTCAATCTGAAAAATCGAAACGCCATTTAGCTCAACGTTTTTTCTGGTCGGAATTTCGCCCATGAAAGAACCGACATGTCTACCGCTACCGGTCCAGCGTACGGTGACCTTGTTGCCGCTGCACAGCACTTGGTGCATTTTGAATCCCCAGCCGGAAAAACTCGCGTTATTTTTTGTCACCAGTGCTTTCACACCATCCAATCCAGGCGGAAAAGCGGGATCATTGAACTCGATGTTTTCATGCATAACCTCGTCGATTACATCTAAGTGGCCGCCACTGAAGCCCTGGTGAAAAAGTTTCTCGACTAATGCGCGATTGTCGATTGGGCAATTATCCCCTAAGAGTTGCGGTGGTAGCGGCGTGAGGAGTGATTAGGGCACACCAAGCGCACGTGGTCCGAATATTACAAAACCCGGACCACGGGTCCACCACAACATCATTTCTCCACCATAATTTGGGAAGCGTTCACGCATCGCAGGCACGATTTTGTTAAGCGGGACACCGGGCAGCGCAATTGACTGGTAAACTTGCATGTAGTGGATCGCGTTGTCGATAGTCTCGATCCCGCCCTTCGGGCCGTGACCTGGATACACCGTGTCGATCGGACCCACCGATTTAATCAAACTCAGCATTTTTATCCAGCCTGTGGGATTGTTCAGATCGGCAAAATAGGCATGCATCTTGTTGAAAACTAGATCCCCAGGGATTACCGTTTTCGCTGACGGAATGTAATATACAGTGGCATCCATCGTTTCGGCAGGTTCGAGATCGATAAAGCGAATCTCGTGGCCCTCGAGGAGCATAGAATTGCCTTCCAAGAGTTCGGGCACGATGGGCTTGTCAGGCAAATCGTCACCCATCAAAGGTTGCCAGTGGATCCATTTTGAATAGAATTGGTTGGCGATTTCTTCGACGATCGGTTTTCGTGCAAATACTTTCGCATCAGGGAAGCGCTTCAGGACCGGACCCAAACCCCAATAATGGTCGGGGTGCCCGTGGGTAATCAGGATGTGGGTTAGACGCCTTCCGGTCTTTGCGATCTCTCCGGCTAGGCGTTCACCGTCGGAGAGCGACCATAGCGTGTCGATCAACACGGCATCGCGCTCTCCCGAGATAAGTACTGCGCGTTCGAAGATGCCGCTGTTGACGCCGAGGTAGTCTTGGAATTGTAGAGCGCCAGCACTTGTAGTCGAAGCAGCACAGAAGAGAATGAAAGGGGAAAGAAGTCTACCGATGTAGCGGGTCAGCTGTGCTCTCATTACTGATGTCTCGATCATGATTATGATGGTCTATGGAATTTAAACGGAGAGTCGTCTTTCTCTATGAAATAGAGACCAAACGGAAGAGTCAGCTTGGAGAAAATGAATGCTCGGTCGTTCATAACTCAGCTCTCTTCCGAAGAGAAAAGGTGTTGGCAGTTTTAGGGTGGGGTCTGTTGACTCTATCACTCGCCGGACTTGATTATGGGCGCTGCCATGATCAAACCGCCTTCGGCGACGTACTGATCCCATAATCCTATCAATGCGTCACGTTTGCTAATGGCTTCGCCTTCAGTGAATTCGTGCTGCTCACTAGGATCGTTTGCAACGTTATATAGCTGCCAGTCGCTGGCGCCGTGGGGCATGGCGATGTTGAGTATTTTCCAATCTCCCTGGCGTACCGCCTTACGGTTGAATAATTCCCATCCCATCCAATATTGATCGTCGTGGACCTGCTTGTTTTTACCATCCAATAATTCCAGCATCGATTCGCCTTTGACTGCCGCAATTTCTCTACCCATGTAATTGCGGCCTGGGTGTTCTGTGCCGGCGAGTTCAAGAAATGTTGGCAATACATCCATTACCGAGATGAAAGCATCATTGCGATTACCGTTGGTGGCGAGTGCGGGATAGTGAACGAACGCAGGAACGCGAATTCCGCCCTCGGAAGTAAATCCTTTGGAACCCCGTAGATGGCCATTGCTCACTCGGGCCCAGTTGGGACCGTAATAGACGTAAGAGTTCGGCTTGCCCATATTGTCGTAGCTATTGTCACAGCACGTAGCGACAAAATCGTCAAATGGCTTAAAAATGCCGTGATCCAGTATTTCCGCGCCGTTATCGGACATAAACATAATAAAAGTGTTTTCAAATTCGTCGGTCTCTTTGAGCTCGGCAATGACTCTGCCGACATTAACGTCGAGAGCATCGACCATGGCCGCAAACAACTCCATTTTTCGTGCCTCGATCTTTTTCTGATGATCGCTCAACTCTACCCAGGCGGGCTGATTGGCGGCACGCATCGGGAGTACAGGATCGTCGCCCACCAAGCCGAGTTGGCGCATGCGCGCAATGCGTTCGGTGTACGCGACATCGTAGCCCCTATCATATTTACCCACATATTTAGCGAGTTGCTCCTCAGTGGCCTGTAGGGGCCAGTGGGGTGCGGTAAAAGCTAGGTAAGCAAAAAAGGGTTGTTCGTCTTGGGGCTGACCATCGACGCTTCGTTCGCGCATGTACTGAAGTAGTTTGTCCGTGTAGAACTCGGAGGAGTAGAAATCCTTGGGTAAGGAGACCTTCTTGCCGTCTTCCCGGTACGTTGAGAACGGTTCGCGGACGTCGAGACCCATGTCGTCGAAATGGCCGCTACCGCCCTGATCAAGACTGAACGAGCGTTCGAAGCCGCGGGCTGCTGGGCTGGTTTCCTCGCTCCTGCCCAGATGCCATTTGCCAGCCATGTACGTGTGGTAGCCTGAATCATGCAGAAGACTGGCTAGTGAAGCGACCCGGAAATTGAGGTAGCCCTCATATCCAGGTTTGCCTTTCTGGTTCGGTTGGGTCGTTTCGAACATGTTACCGATCCCCGCGATGTGGTTATCAGTACCGGAGAAAAGCATCGAGCGGGTCGGTGAGCATGTTGGTGCTACGTGAAAGTTGGTGAACTGCACGCCAGCGTTAGCCAGCGCGTCTAAGTTAGGTGTGTCGATATCACCACCATAGGCCCCGAGATCTGCATATCCAAGGTCGTCGGCGACGATCAGCAGTATGTTGGGTCGTTTCCCGGCGCTAGACGACGTCTCCGATACCGGAGTTTGAGGAACGGCATGCGCTGGCGCTACTTGTTCCTCTCGTTTGTAACAAGCGATTAGGCCGATTTCCAGTATCACTCCCAACTCGATTTTTCTCATGCTCTGCTCCCTAAACGGTCCTTTTCTTTATAATCCCCATTTGAATAGGGGTTTCTATATGGTCAATGTTATTGCATCGATTCGTGTGAAGGAAGGCAAACGAGCCGAACTTCTTGAAATCTTTAAGGCTAATGTCCCCGCGGTGCGAGCCGAAGATGGCTGTATAGATTACTATCCTACTGTCGACGTCGAGGCCAACTTTGACTACCCGCCGCAGGAAAAGGACCCGAGTTTGATTACGGTGATTGAGAAGTGGGAAAGTCTGGCTGCTCTGCGTGCGCATACCAAAGCTCCACACATGTTAGCTTATCGCGAAAAGGTCAAGGATTTAGTTACTGGTCTTAGTATAAAAGTGCTGGAAGAAGGGTAGAAAGGCTAGTGAGGGGGGAGACAGGATGGCAGGGTTGGCAACTCGCCGGTAGTATTCCTGAGGCGTACGAGGAGTATCTCGTTCCCGCAATATTTGTGCCTTGGGGCAATAGGTTGGTTGAACTGGCTGGATTGCGTGGAGGGGAGAGCGTGCTCGACGTCGCCTGCGGAACTGGGATCGTGGCTCGGCTAGCGGCAGCGGCGTTAGGTAATGCAAGGCACGTGATTGGTCTGGATCTTAATCCGGG
>CAZBOQ010000170.1:0-5864 GCA_964493555.1 uncultured Gammaproteobacteria bacterium
TCTCTGAATTAGTGTATTCCGCTACGAACTTGAGCCACGTCGTAACGTCATGATAAACGCCTACCGTCCACGCGGACTGACTCTGGAGCTGCGACACGCTACTGCCAGCGTGCGGTCTTGACCCCGCGCAGATACCCGGAATAGCAAACCGGTTGCCGGCGGAAGCGCAGCACACATCGTCAACACCCTCCAGATTCGCCGCGCAGAAACTAATGCCGCCGCGAGTCCGCGCGCTGATGACCCGGTAACTACCCTGAGCGATGAATCCACCGATATCGCTGTCCACGCTGCCAAGTTCGGCACCATCACCTTCGAGCATCAAAGTATTGTTCAGTGCTTCGCCCGTGTAATAGGAAAGGCCTAGCTCCAGACCACCGATCGTCGCCTGCGTACCGAGATGTAGCCCTTTCGACTCCGTGTCCATACCGGCCAGCGGTCCATCAAGATACTCGGACTCCTGCCAACTCCCGCCCAACCAGAAATTCACGGAGCCACGGCTGAAGTCCTTGGCGTAACTCGCTTCAGCCTCGAAACGCGGATTGGCCGACCATGTGTTTTTCCGCTGAAACAAACTTCTCGTACGGGCCGGGCTAAGGTTTGAAAAACCCTTGTGTTCGGAAAAAAACATTTCTTGAACATCAACCCCGTCAAACACCCCAGTACAACCAGCATCACAACTGCCAGGGCCTTGTCGCGCAAAACTGACACGTGCGGATCCCCTGAGACCACCTAGTGTCGGCGATTTGACATCGAGATTAAAAAACGGAGGAAGCAAGCCCGAACGCACGCGCTCTAGACGTATTGCCTCCGCGCCAGCGTCTCCGTTGTAAGGTTTGCCTAACTCAGCAACAGGATCGACCGTGGTTTTCAGATACAAGGAAGTTTCGTGGCTATCGAGCCGCACCGCCCACCCGCTAGGAGCCAGCGTATCCGCGGCGAAGGTGACCGACGTGAGCAACCACAACACCGCAGCGCGACCAATCAAGCCGAAGCTGGGCGCCACATTCATGGTGATAAAAATACTATAAGACCGGCAGTTCGGCAAGGTAACAGACCAAAGACACCACAACACGCCCCGAACTGCTCCAATTGTTGTTGTTACACCGCCACGATTTCCGTGCCCAAACCAAAATCCACTCCCGTTCAGCCACCGCCTCGATGATAAGTCCGATCGAACCGACTCATGAAGCGCTCAACCTCGATTGCGCCGTAATCCGTGAAGCGAAAGGTTAAATCAGTCACTGGGGTTCGGAACGCCGCAATGCGGCGTTCGCGCTCGGGCGCATATTCGATGCTTACCCGCCGGTCTCCCTCTTCGACAACGATCTCACCGTCCAGCAGCTCATAGGCCTGCTCAGCCAACGCGCAGGATAACAGGCGAAACAGCTCGTGGTGACTGATCCCCATTTCTCGCGTGACCGTGGTGAGCCGCAACGACAACAGAACGTTCCTTTATCCTAAATATTACCCATTGCTGAGATCAGCCTCCCGCCACCGGAGGCCATACAGCGAGCACATCGCCATCTTCAAGCAACCGCGAATCTCGATCTGGACGTTCTATATAAACACCGTTGACTAGCACCAAATGCGCCATTTTTCGTGGCACGCGGTAACGGTCTATCAGCGCATTGATGCTCTCCTCCTTATCGATGTCGATTTCAGTTGCGTGGTCCTGCGCGTCAGCGGGGAGGAGATCGGTAAGTGATGCGTACAGCTTCAGGGTGACGCGAATGGTCCCGGCAGCCAGCTTAACCATGCCCCGCTGCGGCGCCCGTCGCGAAAACTCCGGAATTGAAACCAACGGCTTGCGTACTTCCCAGGTACGCTTCCATGATCCTTGTCGGATCATCTTTGAGCCGTTCTTTCCACATCCCAAGTGGGATCTCGGTCTGGATCAGCCCTCGTAGCACACCAACGTGTTGTGTGAGACCGAGACTGGTCGCACCGACCAACACGTCGCCACGAAACTGCAGGTTGATATAACGAAACTGTGCCGGATTGTAGAGTTCAGCTTCGTCACCACCATCGACACCCATCCACATGCCGAACGAGCTAGAAACCAAACCGACCGTGTCCAATACGTTCATATTGACACTACCGCGATGCTCCACCGGCTGCCCTGCCATGTTAGAGGCGGCAAGTTGACCGTGCTCAGCTGCAGTCGGTTGAATTGCCTGTACAGTGTACTCGCCGGTGGAAAAGTCACGCCCCTGAGCGACATCACCGGCGGCGTAGATGTGCGGTTGATTGCTTTGCATATGCCGGTCGACTAGCACGCCGTCATCTATATCAATCTCGGCCCCGTGTAGAAATTCAACGTTCGGTCGTACGCCTGTGGCAGAAACGACCAAGTCGGCGGCGAGTGTTACGCCGTTGGAGAGCGAAACCGAAAGGGCATTCCGACTTTGGTCAATTCCGGTCACTGTGGTAGCAGTGTGCACGTTAATGCCCTTTGACTCACACCACCGCTTTATCAAGGTACCAGCTTTCTCGTTCATCATACGCGGTACCATTCGATCGCCCATCTCAATGACAGTTAAGTCGGCGCCACTTTTGGCTAGTGCCTCGAGGATAATGCAACCGATAAAACCAGCGCCCATCAACACGACTCTGGCACCGCCGGTAGTTCGTTGGATGATGTTACGAGCATCGGCAAGTGTCCAACAAGGAAATACTCCAGGAAGATCAACCCCAGTGATCGACGGCTCGACCGGATGGCAACCGCAGGCGAGCAACAGGCGATCGTATTCCAATTGTCTGCCGCTTTCGAGAGTTACACAGGTCGCTTGGGGGTCAACGCCCGTTACGCGGTCCTGAACAAGATCAAGCTTATGCTCGTCATAGTGTCGCGCCGATCTTCGCAAGTAGGTACCGACTTCAGAAACTTGTTTTACCAGGAGATATGGCAGCGCCATTCGCGAATATGGTGGCTCGGGCTCATCGCCTACAATGGTGATTGCACAATCTTCATCAAGCCGACGTAATGTTTCCGCCGCGATCACTCCAGCAGGCCCCGCGCCTATAATCACGTGTTGCATCCGAACCGCTTCCAATCAGGCCTGGGTGAACGACTGGGCGGCGTGAGCGCGCATGCGCGCTAGCCCGGTATGCTCCGCATCCACATAGGTAATAGCATCAGTGGGGCAGGCTTTCGCGCATTGCGGCTCGCCACCGCACAAATCGCACTTGATCACCTTGCCACTGTCAGCGTTGTAATTGACAGTCCCAAACGGACAGGCAATCGTGCAAACCTTACAACCTACGCAAGCTTCGGCACTCACGTCTTTTGAGCCGGTTGCCTCGTTATAAGTAATTGCCTCAACAGGACAGGAATGTAGGCACCACGCTTCGGTGCACTGGGTGCAGGTATAGGGCGCAAAGCGACCCTCGTCATGGAAGGTAAATACCTTAATTCGTGACTTGGACGGATTGAATACGCCCTCGTTCTCGTAGGAGCACGCCAGTTCGCACTGCAAACAGCCGGTGCATTTTTCCGCTTCTATTTGCAACGCCTTCAACATATGGAGCTCCCCATCAGTCGGTTCGTACTCGTCACGATTTTTGTTACGCTTTACCACTCAGCATTATGCGACGACCGTTTTCTCGCAAATAAACACGTTTGAGAGTAAACAAGTTGAGCTTGTTTTGCTACTGCCCGGGGAACGATGTGGGAAACTTTGAATGACATCTTGGAACAGGAACGCTGCGCGATATATTTTGCTATTCGCACTAGCTGGAGAGCTCGCGGCATTTGAAGAGGCGACCTTCGTATTTGTGGGCACGATTGGAGGTGCGGCCCATGCCGGCGCGGTTCAGGGCCTTACCGAAGCGAACGTCCAAGGGCGTTTTCTAGGACAACAGTACACAATCGTCACATTCCCGACGCACGACTATCCACGATTGCTGCCCGACAATACACGTGCCATCGTCGCGGCCGTGGATATCGGCACACTACAGGCGCTTAATTTAGCTTTCCCCTCGGTTCCTATTTTCAATGTAAGTTTAGACGACGACACATTGCGAGATCTGTGTGCCGCGAATCTTCTCCATTCCCTGCCCAGCGCGCGCATGCACCGCGATGCCCTGGCGCAGTGGCGACGCAAGGATATTGAAACCGAGGTCACCGTGCGAGCATGGCATCCGAATTTCAGGCGTTACGCCGGCGCACAGTTGAACAAGCGATTCGAGCAGACTCACGACACCCCGATGGGAGATCAGGCTTGGGCAGCGTGGGCGGCGGTAAAGATGAGTTCCGACATGATTGCACGAGGTGCCGGATCGAGCAGCAAGCAATTGTTGCGCGCTTTGCGAACAGAACTTTCTTTCGACGGTCAAAAAGGTTCAGCGATGAGTTTCAGAGAAAACGGCCAATTGCGCCAACCGCTATTACTGATCGCTGGTGATAAAATCGTCGGTGAGGCTCCGGTACGCGGCATTGCCTCTGATCTAGACAGCCTAGGCGCAAGTCACTGCTTGGATTGAAAAAGGAATTTAGAGATGCGTCGCCGCTTCCAGCACCGAACCTTGTGCTGTTGGAGAATTGAGGCGGAAACTGTCAACTGTCACTGCTAAGGAGAAAACCGTGCCAAGGATCTGTTTGTTGATTGCGTCAGCGCTTTGCGCCGCCGCCGTTTATTCCGAACCCAGCTATCGCGCGTTTGTCACAAATGAAAAAGACGACACGGTCAGTGTAATTGATACCCGTGCCAACGCAGTGGTCGCCACCATTCCAATTGGCGACCGACCCCGAGGCATCGGTCTCGCACCCGACGGCAGCGAGGTCTACGTCGCTGTCAGCGCCGAAAACGCTATTGTCGTATTTGATCCGCACAGCCTGGAAATCAAACGCCGCTTCGCTTCAGGCGACGATCCTGAGACATTCGATGTTCATCCAAACGGCAATATCTACATTTCCAATGAGGAGGACGCAAAGGCATCCGTGTTCGACCCAAATGGGAGACTTATCGCAGAAATCCCAGTGGGTATTGAACCCGAAGGGGTCGCCGTGGCGCCAGACGGCAACCGGGTCATTGTCACCAGCGAATCAACCAACATGCTGCACGTCATCACCGTTCCGGATCACTACTTGGTTGGCAACATTTTGGTTGGCGCACGACCTCGCGCGGCGACCTTCAGTGCAGACAGCAAAACCGCATTCTCCAGTTCCGAAGTGAACGGCGAGATAAAACGGATCGCCATGGACTCATTCCAGATTACAGGCGCACTGACGCTGGGGGACAGTAAAGCAAAACCCAAAGATCTCCTGCTGAGTAAGGACGGTAATAAGCTCTATGTGGCTGGCGGGCGCGCTAACCGTGTTTACGTCATAGATCCGGATATGATGACTATTAGAAATAGCATCGCCGTAGGCAAACGAGTGTGGGGGCTGGCCATGAACCGCGACGGCGGCAGGCTATATACCACCGACAGCGTCAGCGGTACGGTGTCGGTGATCGATACCGTCGCCGATGAGGTGATCACTACTATCGAAGTAGGTAGTTTCCCTTGGGGTATTGTCGTCGACGATTAACTCGCCACATCTTATCAAAACCTTGGGGGTATCGAGGTTTCAGCCTCCGTATCAAAACCGTAGGCGTACCCCGACCCATCCAGCACGTGGCGCGCCGGGCCCCAGGAACAACGGCCTTTGATCGGTCAAACCTGGCAGTATTTCGGCTGGGGATTCTCCAACAATACCAAAATTCTCGTAATCTTTATCGAAAACATTGTCGATTCGGGCAAAATTCAGTAACCACTGAGCTACGTGGTTTTGGGCTCGCACATTCACCACCACGTAGCCTGCGAGCGACCCCTGTTGATTCGACTCGTCGCCACGGAATTACTGTTCGCCATTACAGATGTGG
>CAZBOQ010000171.1:0-12262 GCA_964493555.1 uncultured Gammaproteobacteria bacterium
CGAAGAAATATTTAAGTAATTCAGACAGTTAATATTTGCATCAAGGCCTACGTATACTGTTTAGATTGCGTTGTCGAAGAATTGAGGAGAGTTATTGATGTCCAGGAATCCCCTAAAACGGTCGTTCGCTGTACTGCATTGCACTACTTTAATTCTTGTGGCTTCACTCGTTTGTTTGTTGCCGCTGAACTCCGCCGCACAACTGCTTGAAGAAGTTGTGGTCACTGCGCAAAAACGCGAGCAATCGATACAGGATGTGGGTATCGCCATTACTGCCTGGACCGGCGAGCAGATCGAGCAACTCGGTCTGGAGGACAGCGTTGATATTGCTGACATAACTGCAGGCGTGTTCACCGCAGGAAACCTTGGCGGACAGACGACACTGTTCACCATCCGCGGCGTTGTTCAGAATGACTTTTTGGATGTTACTGAGTCTCCTGTCGCCGTGTATATCGACGAAGGCTATATCCCCATGATTCAGGGGCAGCGTTTTGCGTCGTTCGACGTTGATCGGGTGGAAATACTTAAAGGCCCACAGGGCACATTGTTCGGCCGCAACGCAACTGGCGGCTTAGTGCATTTCATCACGCGCAAACCGACCCGCGAATTTGAGGCTTACGCCGATATTACCTATGGCTCTTATGATCAGGTCCGTTTCGAGGGAGCAGTTGGTGGCCCTTTAGGCGATACGCTCTCCGGGCGTGTCTCCGGCATGTACAACAAGCACGACGCCATTTTCAACAATCAATATCCGCTCGGCGATCCCGGTGCAACCGTTTATCCATTCGGCAATTTCGGGCCGGGTAGGACCGAGGCCGAAGATGTATGGACGGATGACTCGTGGGCGATCCGCGGCCAGTTATTATGGGAGCCAAATGACGACGTCGCATTCCTGGTGAGCGGGTTCGGTGCGGGTACTGAAACGGGTGCCGGTCCAACTCAATCGTTCCCGTCCATTCCGATCCTTGATGCGCAGGGGCGGTTCGTCAACAGTATTGAGTCACCGCCTGATAATGTTTGTGAAGCGATCTCCGCTGAAACCGGTGGCTGCTTTATGCCCGGCGCCGAGGGACTCGATGGCGAGCTGCAGCCGACCTCGTTCGACGTCGGGGCATTAGTCCTTTCTCCGACAATTTCGGGCATCCCCGGCGTCCCGTTTCCGTTTGCCGCGCCAGAGGACGGCCTGCGACCGGTCCCGGGAGGTGACTGGTTTGGTTATATCGATCCCGATGGTGACGGCTGGGATGTCTCGCATGACATTTCCAAAGACGACGTCGATCAATTTGAAAGCTACGGGATGACGGCGAAGTTGACCTGGGATTTCGGTAGCTTCAATGCAACCTCCGTTACCAATTACATGCACTTCGATAAACAGGTCTTCGTCGATACCGATGGGGCACCGGTGCCGCAAGGGATCTTCGCCTCTCTCGCGGCTGAGGATACAGTTTCGCAGGAGTTGCGCTTCAATGGTGAGACGGAGCGCATGCGCTGGGTAGCAGGTTTCTATTATTTGCACATCGATAATGAGAATACTTCCGGTCTTTCGCTGCCTATAAATTCGCCTTTACTCGGCTTAACGAACCTGCCCGACGGATCTGTCGTGCCCGGCGTATTTGTACCGTTCCTCGGGACGGAAGCCAACAACGAAGTACGGTTGAAGACCAATTCCTACTCATTGTTCGGACAGGCTGATTTCGATGTCACCGATCAGCTTACCTTCATTGCCGGCATACGAGGCGTGATCGAAGATCAGAGCTACACGCGGACAATCACCGCGTACATGAATACCGATGATTACGCTGTCGAAACCGAGACTCGCGTCGCTGGATCTGGCATCGATTTCAACGGGACGCTACGCACACCTTTCTCTGATAACCGCTCAGAGACACTCTGGACTGGCAAAGTGCAAGTCGATTGGCGCCCGAACGATGATTGGCTGTTCTATGCTGGAGTTAATCGTGGGGTCAAGGCGGGCAGTTACAACGCTAAGGTAGCGGACGGCACGCCCTTTTTGCCGGATAGCGAAATCCCCTATGGGGAGGAGGTCTTACTGGCGTACGAGGGTGGTTTTAAGTCGACGCTGTTCAACGGCACGACGCGCTTTAATGCCTCGGTCTACCACTATGATTATAAGGACTACCAGGCTTTTGTATTCGTGCGCTCTTCGGGCTTTATTGTTAATAACGATGCCACTATCACGGGTGGAGAGTTCGATATACAAACCAGTCCTTGGGATGGTTTTGATCTCATCTTGAGTGCGCATTTTCAAGATTCCAAGGTGCATGATCTGGAGGTCGCACCAGCGGTATTTCGCGATGTCAAACCCGCTTTTGCGCCGTCGACGCAGCTTGCCGGTTTGGTACGCTACGAGTTCCCGCAGAAACTCTTCAACGGTACTTTTGCCGTAATGATGGACGCTCAGTACAACTCCAGCTTTTTTCACAACATACGGAATTTCGACGCTCAGAGAACACCGGCCTTCGGTGTCGGGAATGCACGCGTCAATTGGACTAGCGCGGATGGCCATTGGGACGGCACGGTGTTCGTCAAAAACCTTGCAAACGCACATAACCGCAGGATCGGTTTTGACGTCTCTAACTTGTGCGGCTGTGTAACCTACTCGTATGACAAGCCGCGCTGGGCGGGGGTATCGCTCCGGTATACCTACTAAAATGTGTACTGTCGTCCCTGCGAAGGCGGGGACTGAGCGGCAAACTGCGTTGTCAAAGGCAACGCGCGTAGTGGTACCGTTGCGCGGTGAGTGTGTACTCGATTCTCGTTTTAGGCAGGGATGACATAACGATCTATAACCCTCTCCAATCCACCGATTGTTCGAAGGCGTGTGCGGCGCGATAGATGGTTGGTTCATCGAAGTGTTTTCCGACCAGCATTAAGCCGATCGGTAATCCGTCTCTTTCCCCGCAGGGTATGGACATTGCCGGGTGTCCGGTCGCGTCAAACTGGCAAGTGTTGAATATCGCGTTGAGCGTGTGTTGCATAACCTCGTCGACGCTTGCTTCGGCAAGCGAAGCGATGTTCGTCAATGGCTTGCCGGAAGTCGTCGGCATCAGCAGTAGGTCATATTTCGCAAGTTCTCCGTCGTAGGCGGCGCGGAGCTTACGCATCATGTTTTTTGCTTTGCCGTAGTAATAGCCGTTGTATCGCTCGAGATAACGTCCGAATAACATCATTGCTCGCACGTTGTGAGGCATTTCTTCCATGCGCTTTAGCCAGCCGTCGGCTGCCTGCCAAAGTGAGGGCGATGCCACAGTGGTGATATTTGTAGGTGTGCCGTTGAACCGCAATGTTTCCCACAAACCGTCGCTGACGATCCCACTCCACACGGCAACGCCCCGCGGATGGATCGGAATAGAAATAGGTTCAACGCTAGCACCGAGTTTGGCGTATTTTGCGGCACCGGCGCGCACGCATTCGTCGACATCAGGAGCTGAATACGGCATGCCGAAACCTTCCTGAACGATACCGATCTTCATGTCCGCAACATCTTTCCCGAGGGCCTGCGTGTATTCGTGTACCTCGAGTCTTTGCTGGCGGCCATCCATGTCGTCATAGCCAGCCATGATCTCCAGTGCCAAAGCATTGTCCGCGACGTTCGCGGTCATGGGGCCAACGTGGTCGATAGTAGCTTCCATACCCATGATGCCGGTATAAGGGAGCAAGCCGTGAGTGGGTTTCATCCCGTAGATCCCACACCAGCTCGATGGTATGCGTACCGAGCCTGCCTGATCGCAGCCGAGCGCTATATCGACCTCGCCAGCTGCGACCAACGCGCCGCTGCCCGATGAAGAGCCGCCGGTCGAGTAGCCGCGCTTTCTTGGATTATCTACCGGATAACCACTGCCGGTAAAGTTGGCGCTGGAAACGCAGAAATATTCACATACGGCTTTGCCAAGTACGTTCGCGCCGGCATCCAGCAGACGGGTAACGACGGTCGCGTCAAAATCCGGTATGAAGCCTTCCAACACCGATGCGCCGTCCATCATCGGAATGCCGGCGACAAAAATATTGTCTTTGATCGCGACGGAACGGCCAGCGAGTGGGCCAGTAGCAGCGCCATTGATGTCGCTCTTTACGTACCACGCGCCGTACTCGTTCTCCGCCGCATCCGGGAAGTAATGCGAACGATCTGCGTATTTGATCGTAGGAATTTCATCGGGTTCGTTGTCGAGTAGAGCGCATGATTCTGCAAATGGACCCATGTGGCTGGCCAAAAGTTCCGCATATTCATCGTTCAGATGAAAATCGAGCTGTTTTCCGAGTTCCTGCAGATCTGCCGCGGTGGGTGGGCGGAAGGCCATGGTTAGTCTCCAACATCCGTTGTTTTAGTCATCGAGTACCGCAGTCACTTCGATCTCAACCATGATCCCCGGCAGTGCCAGTGACTGTACACCGATCAAGGTGCTAGGTGGCGGCTCGCCGGGCGCGTAAAAAGCGTTGGTTTTTTCGACAACCGTCGCAACCATATCGACGTTGTAGTCGACAATGTAAATCCGGCCCCGTACCACATCAGCCGGTGTCGCGCCGCCCGCGGTAAGCGCGATACGAATAGCTTTGAACGATTGATCCATCTGATCTGCGAGATTGTCACCGATCAGATTCAAATCGGCATCCATCGGCACCTGTCCGGCGCAATGCACCATTTTTTTGCCGGTACTGACGACTACGCTGGTATAGCCGTGTACTACATCAGGCAATATACCTTCGGGGTGAATAAATTGATTGGGCATCATTGTTCTCCTTACTCATTTCTATTTGTGCTTCCCGGGATCAAAGTTACGGCCGTCTGGTGACCAGCCTCGCGGACTCGACCAATCGCCCCACTGTTGCAGCCCGCGCATGCGTTTGGTTACCAGCATGCGCCAGCGAACGATAATGTAGTCCGGGCGATAGAGCAGCTCTTTGTGCCAGTAGTCTTCGTATTGGTACACGTGGTGGAGTTGCTCTCTACCGAAGGCGTCAAAATTATTAAAGCCCCAGTCGGCGCCATCACCGACGGGATCGTGCTGGCCTTCTGGCCCACGCCACACGAAGGGCCCCGCCACCTGTTCACAGAGTGTGTGAAATTCCGCTTCTTCTTCCGGTGAGTCCACGTATTTACCATGGGCAATCATGTAGGAGTGGTGATCTTCGTCGATGGGCGTATACCACTCAAAGTGCAACAACCCAGGAAGCGGGAAGGGCTCGACATCTAAACTACACGGCATCCAGACGCCGACCTCGAATTCGCCGTCGGGCGGAGGGTTGTCTGGGTCTACATTCGCCGCTGTTACGTTGACGCCTTCAATCTCCGCTGTCCAGACGCTGTTATCGTCTAGTTTGATAATACCAAAAGGCTCACCGTCCTCATCGTGAATGGTCACTGCTTCTTTGGTGCTGGGGTAGGTGCACAGCGCGACGGCAATGTCTGGCGCTGCTTTGAACACCCCGGCATTGCGATGCCCGTAGATGTGCGCGGCATCGAAACCGTTTTCTACAGCTATCCGCCAATTGCCCCGAACTTTACTTCGGCAGATTGGATGTATGACTAGTTTGGGTTTGGTGAATTTCGGTGGCAGGTCCTGTTCGATGGGCGGCGGATCGATGTCGCCGATAAACACGAAGACGACGCCGTTTACTTCCTCGACTGGATAGGTTTTGTGTTTCAGGCGGCCGATATGGGTGCTTTCAGGGTCGGTCAAGATCTGTACCAATGTGCCATCCCGTACATCAAAGGTAAAACCATGTAGCCAGCAGGTCACAGTGTTTTCGGTATAGCATTCGGGACGCGCCGAAAAAGCCGCTCCACGGTGTGGACAGCGATCGGCTAAGGCGTAGACTTTGCCTCCGGCGCGTTTAAACAGGATCCGCTCGCCTAGGCACATTTCGCCGCGGCACTCACCCTCCGAGATCTCTTCGGCGAACATCGCGGCGTACCAATGGTTTCGAAGCCCTAGCTCGGCATCTAGATAGGGCTGATATGGTTTTCTCCGCTCTACCTTCTCGACGATCTGCTCGGTGTCAGATTCGCCCTCTATAATCTGTTCGTCTATTTGCTTCGCCATTGATCTATTCCAGTTTGTAAGACAAGTTGTAAGATTGGATTAGCTTAACGTAGTTGCTGGCGGGTTTCATCAAAGTGTAGCCACTGAGTTGTCCGACGATTGTGAGCGTGTCGGTAGATTCATACGGTATAGTTCGCTCCTATGAATATTTTTGATGTCGTTGCGATCTTCGTCTCCTTGGCCGCGGTTTTAGCCTATCTAAATTTCAAACTACTGAAGCTGCCGATGACGATCGGCATCATGCTCCTGAGCCTGCTCGGCTCACTGATCCTAGTGTTGTGGGACGCGTTTGTACCCGGTGTGTTTCAATCCGAGGCAAAAACGGTGGTTGAGACGGTAGATTTTAATCAGACATTGATGCACGGCATGTTGAGTTTCCTTCTATTTGCCGGTGCGCTGCACGTAAATCTTGCGGATCTGAAACGCCAGGGCGTTCTCATAGCTGTTCTCGCGACCGTCGGTACCGTAGCTTCGACCTTTCTAAACGCTTTTCTCACTTATTGGATGCTGAACCTAGTCGGTGTTTCGCTTCCTTTTATCTACTGTTTGCTGTTCGGCGCATTGATTTCACCCACAGATCCGATTGCTGTTATCGGCATACTTCGCAGCGCCGGTGCCCCGAAAGCACTGGAAACCAAGATCGTCGGTGAATCGCTTTTTAACGACGGGGTTGCCGTGGTCGTATTCGTTGTCTTGTTAAAGATTGCAGTGGGCGGTGACGAACCCACGTTCGCTGGCGTGTCGCTCCTGCTGTTGGAAGAGGGAGTCGGCGGTATTGTGCTTGGGCTGCTGCTCGGTGCAATAGGGGTTCTAACGCTCAGCAGTCTCGACGAGTACAGTGTTGAGGTGTTGATCACGCTAGCCTTGGTCTTGGGTGGCTATGCATTGTCCTTTGTAATTCACGTGTCAGGCCCCTTAGCCATGGTGGTTGCTGGGCTAATTATCGGCAATCACGGTCGAAACTGGGCAATGTCAGATCTGACCCGTGATCATATTGATACTTTTTGGAAGTTGCTCGACGAGATCCTGAACGCCGTGCTGTTTGTTTTGATCGGCGTCGAAGTATTGCTGCTGAGTTGGAATACGAGCCATGCAACTGCGGTTGCCGTTCTCATCCCGGTGATTCTGCTCTGCCGGTTTATCTGCGTTGGTGTACCAATAAGTCTGCTGCGTAGGGTCCTACCGATCGGTGCCCATGCGGTTAAGATTATCACATGGGCTGGAATTCGAGGCGGCATTTCGGTTGCGCTTGCACTGTCGCTGCCTGCGGGAAGTGAACGTGAGTTTATTTTGTCGGTTACCTATGGGATCGTCGTGTTCTCAGTAGTTGTACAAGGCTTGACGATTGGACCGCTGGTGCGCCGATTGTCTCCTCAGCCTGAGTAAACGAATGCAACAAGAAACGATGCCCGTTTTGAAGGATCTGGTGTTGATCGGTGGCGGGCACAGCCACGTGGCCGTGTTGAAGCGTTTTGGAATGGAACCGATCCCGGGGGTGCGCGTCACGCTGATTGCTCGCGATGTGCATACACCTTACTCGGGGATGTTGCCGGGTTTTGTCGCGGGCCATTATCAGTTCGATCAGGCCCACGTGGATCTCAGACCGCTCTGCCAGTTCGCCGGCGCTCGGCTCCTGCATGATGAAGCGATCGGTATCGATACCGCGAATCGTTGCGTGTTATGTCGTGCCCGCCCACCAGTCAGTTACGATGTTTTGTCGATCAATATCGGTTCACGCCCGGGCGTTGCCGGTGTCCCCGGAGCAGCCAACTTTACCCTTCCCGTCAAACCGATAAACCGCTTCGTAGAACATTGGACCGGTCTAGTGGAACGCGTGCTCAAGCAACCTGGACCACAGCGCATCGGCGTCGTCGGCGCCGGCGCCGGCGGCGTGGAGATGGTGCTGGCTGCGCAGTATCGGCTCCGCTACCTGTTCAATGAGCGCGGTCGGGACAGTGAAGAGTTGGAGTTTCATCTGGTCAGCAGATCTGAACGGATCTTGCCCGCTTTCGACGAGGGGGTTAGCGCACGTTTCGAGAAAGTTCTTGAAGAGCGCGGGATCGTAGTGCACCGTGGGAGCGCCGCCGCCGAGGCGAATCTGGATGGTCTCACGCTTGTCGGTGGTCTGCGTATCGAACTCGACGAAATGCTATGGGTGACGGCTGCCAGCGCGCCGGGATGGCTGGCTGACGCTCAATTGGATGTAGATGCACACGGGTTCGTAACACTTCGGGATACTTTGCAATCGACGTCGCATACCGAGGTTTTCGCCGCTGGAGATATCGCCAACGTGATTGCGCATCCGCGGCAAAAATCGGGGGTTATCGCAGTGCGTCAAGGCCCCGCGTTGAGCGATAATCTGCGCCGGGCTTTGTTGAATCAGAAGTTGAAACCTTTCAGGCCGCAAACGACTACGTTGGCGTTAATCAGTACCGGGGATAAATATGCAATAGCTAGTAAGGGCATTTTGCACGCAGAAGGGCACTGGTTATGGTGGTTAAAAGACTGGATAGACCAGCGTTGGATGCGCAAATACAGCGCTTTGCCCGACATGAACGATAAAGCGAAATTCGGTGTTTCTACGCGCCTTGCCGATCGCGAGACTTTACAGGAAATATCCGCGATCGCGATGCGTTGCGGTGGTTGTGGCGCTAAGGTGGGAGCCAATGTATTGACCCGCGCCCTAGCCGAGCTTGCGCCAGCCCAGCGTGATGATGTTTTGATTGGTTTGCATGAACCTGATGATGCCGCGGTAGTCGAGGTTCCGGACAGCAAGGTTATGGTGCATACGGTCGATTATTTTCGTTCTTTCATAGACGATCCTTACTTGTTTGGTCAGATTGCGGCGAATCACAGTTTGAGCGATGTCTTTGCCATGGCCGCCGAGCCGCAGACTGCTCTGGCGATCGCCACCGTGCCGTTCGGTCTCGAGAAACAAGTGGAAGACACGGTCAAACAAATGATGGCTGGCGCGTTAAAAGTGCTGAACGCGGCTGACACCGCATTGGTGGGTGGGCATACCAGTGAAGGTGCGGAGCTCGCGTTGGGATTTGCCATCAATGCGCTGGCAGATCGTGAACGGTTATTGCGCAAAGGCGGGATGCGCCCGGGCGATCGCTTGATCCTTACAAAGGCACTTGGCACTGGAACTTTGTTTGCCGCTGATATGCAGCACAAAGCTAAGGGCCGATGGATTGAACAGGCATTGACGTCGATGATCCAATCAAATCGCGAGGCAGCTGGTTGCCTCTACCGTCATGGTGCGAGCGCCTGTACCGACATTACTGGTTTTGGGTTGCTAGGCCATCTGGTGGAAATGATCAAGCCATCTGGCGTTGACGTCAGCATCGATTTGTCGGCGTTGCCGATCCTTGATGGTGCCCTGAACACTTTGGCACTGGGGATTCTAAGTTCGCTGCAGCCTGCCAATGTGCGTTTACGACGAGTGGTTGCTAACGCTTCCGACGTTTCGAGTGACGGACGTTATCCGTTGCTTTTCGATCCCCAGACTTCGGGCGGGCTGTTAGCGAGTGTGTCGGAGGAAAAAGCTGTTGCGTGTTTGACAGAATTGATCGCGTTGGGCTTCGAACATGCCACGGTCATCGGTGAGGTGAAGGCGCAGGGTGAGGCATTGGAGCCGGTGACTGTCGTGACCTGAATCTGGAGAACGTATTTCAAAAGGGGTTACTCGACCACTTTCACCGTTGGTCTCCGAGGGAGGGATAAGGAGAGGGTCGACGAGCAATCTCGTTATTTAATTCCGGCGCACAACACTATTAATCAGCTTCGCCCATGATCGCGCCTCGCGTTCCGGTGAGAATGACGGTGCAAGTTTCGCACAGTAGCCCGCCAGCGTTCGAAGAAACTTCGGATCGTTTTCTGCACGCACTAGCAATTCGGCCAACGCCTTTGTGTCGCCGACCGCGTAATACCCGGGATAGTCGTTACCGAGCAGTCCTCGGTTACCTGTTATATCTGAAGCTATTACTGGCACACCAGCAACCACTGCTTCACCGACGATGTTGGCACCGCCCTCTTGATTGGAGCTGATGATCATGGCGCGGGCCTGCAACAATTCCCGCTTGACTTGCCAGCCGGGAACTTCGTCCCGCCACACATAACGTGGGTTGCGCGCCATTTCTTTTCGTGCACAGTTTTCCCAGGTACGGTTAGTGGTGCCCCCGAGATGGATGATCCGAAGTTTCGAAGCTGTTGGGAGCATGCGCGCCGCAAACGCCGATCGCAGCGGATCTTTTTCCTTGCGCAATTGACCGACGACACAGATATCGAATGTCCGCCTGCGTGGGACTCGCGGCTGTGCCAAGGTTGTCGCCGATTGTCGGATAATGGTCAGTTTGTTACACATTCTTCGCGGCAACAACTCGGCGACTAGGTCGTGCATGCCGAGAAGCGCGTTGGCAGACGCCATGGAACGCATTGTTCTATCAGGATGACTATGCAAATAGCTATTGAAATCTGTACCCCCTAACACGACGATCAGGGGGCCGCGCGGATATTGCTGGCGATACCGTGCGATGCTGGCTGCGCTTCGATACGCATGCAGCGCAACCATCAAATCTAAACTGCCCGCGTAGCGTGCCGGATCGAAATTCTGGTTTACCTGAACTTGGGGCCCTTGTGCGCGGAGCATCCTCGCCCAACGTATCGCTGAGGCGCGATTGCCGGTTTTGGCAGTCTTTTTTGCGGGGGTTATGAGCGCAATCTGCATGTTTCAGTGATAATAGATTTATGACAGTGCCGGTTTCGACTTCTCATCTGGTAGCAATACTACAGGATGCTCGTTCGCGTACCCGAGAGTTGGTCGATGATCTGGACGAGCGGCAATTGTTGGGGCCGAAGTTGCCCACCCTCAATCCGCTGCGTTGGGAAATCGGTCACGTCGCACATTTTTATGAGTATTTCATTTTGCGCCGAATATACGGTCGACAAAGCATTCTCGGCGATCTGGCCGATCAGCTCTACGACTCTATTGCGGTAGGCCACGAGACCCGGTGGGATTTGCCGCTACTCAGCACGTCTCAAACAAACCAATATTTAGTTGATGTCTTGGATGCACTGATCGAGCAATTGGGCGAGGCGCAAACGGCCAGCGTAGCGGACAGCTTTATGTACCAATTCGGAGTTTTCCATGAAGACATGCACACCGAGGCATTTCTGTGGGCAAGGCAGACGCTGGCCTACCCAACGCCTAAACTGGCGATAGCCGCCGATGTTGAAAACGGGGCCGGTGCCGGCGCGCATCCTGGCTTCGTTGATATTCCGGGCGGCAGTTTTAGGCTGGGAGCATCGGTGGAATCTCCGTTTTTGTTCGACAACGAGAAATGGGAACACGAGATTGCGGTCGCACCCTTCGCCATCGCACGGGCACCAGTCACGAATGCTGAGTTTGCGGTGTTTGTCGACGAGGGCGCCTACACCTGTGAGGAATTCTGGTCGCAGAAGGGTAACGCTTGGCGAATGAAGGTCGCTCGCTTTCATCCTGGTTATTGGTCTACCGACGGTTCGAATGGCTGGTTATTGCGCCGCTTTGACCAAACCGCACCTTTGCCGTTGAATCACCCCGTCACACATGTCTCGTGGTATGAGGCCGAAGCTTATTGTCGGTGGGCTCGCGTGCGTTTGCCAACAGAACTTGAATGGGAAGTAGCAGCACTGGGTGAGCCCGACGGTGCGGGAGAGCTTTCGCAAACAAAGCGTCGGTACCCCTGGGGCGATACGCTCCCGGGCATTGGGCGCGCCAATCTGGATGGTCAGGCCCTCGGCTGCATTGATGTCGCGGCGCTCGAACGGGGCGACAGCGCTTTCGGTTGCCGGCAGATGCTTGGCAATATCTGGGAGTGGACTAGCAGTACTTTTGAGCCCTATCCAGGCTTTGCGGAGGACGCGTACAGCGAGTATTCGACAATGTTATTCGGCAACACCAAGGTTTTGCGCGGCGGTGCCTGGACTACTCGCGGCCGCATGATGCACGGGACATATCGTAATTTTTTCGGCGCCGATCGATGGGATGTGTTCAGTGGGTTTCGAGTCTGTAAGTGACGTTGCTTTAACAACTAGCGTCCGCATAGAGTCCTATTATAGCTTCGTGACTCAAGCCCGAGGCGTGCCGAAGGTGAGGAGTTTCCGTGTATGCGAAGCGACCGACAATGTACAATTCAGGAGAATTGTACAAGCCGGAG
>CAZBOQ010000172.1:0-12184 GCA_964493555.1 uncultured Gammaproteobacteria bacterium
CAGCGTTGTATGCTCTGCGTGCCCGTCTAAGCATTCCGGTGCTGTCACCCGGGCAGAGCGCTTTCCACGTTGCCTGCATGCTCGGTCACAAATTTTCTATCATTACCATGTGGGACCCGTGGTTTCCTCTGTACAAAAAGACGATCACCGACTACGGATTACAGGGCCGGCTCGCTTCGATACGCTCGATCAACACGCGTCCGGATGTTCAGGAACTACTAGAAGGTAAAGAAGAAGTGGTGTTTGGCAAGTTGGAAGCAGAAGCAAAACGCGCCATGGAGGAAGACGGCGCCGACGTCATCGTATTGGGGTCGACGACTATGCATCAGTCGCATGCGTATTTGAAAGAAAACCTCCCAATACCGGTACTGAACCCTGGAGTCATTGCCTACAAGTTATGCGAAATATTTCTCGATTTGGGATTAAGCCATTCGAAGTCAGCCTTTCCGTCGCCTGAGTTGCTACAAGATGAAGCGTTGTTTCCAGAGGCTTGAACTCCGCGTCCTGTCTCGGTTCCAACCTTAGCTGCTGCCTCTACCCAAGAACCCGACCTCGCACACCATGTGCTCACACCGTTCACTGGAGCAAGAACCATTCGTGTGACTCTTGCTAGAGATCAGTTCACTCCGCGGGGAGAGGACGCCTGCAGTTGTAAAACGAAACCATGATCAGCCCCCTTCTGGCCGCCAAGGACGGCGAAACTGCAGGTTATGCAGGAGCAATCACCAACCCTCGGTAGAGGGGCGGAGTCAGTGTCCCGACCGTTTTCACGGTTCTGTTACCCCCCCTTTTCGACCGGCGGCTCCTTGAGCCGTAATTCAAGAATAATGATCCCAGCGATGATCGCTGTCGCGCCGCCGAGTTGCAGCGACGTCATTCGTTCATCAAGAAACAGCCAGGCCATAGCGATCGTAGCCGGGGGACCAACGGTGGAAACCAATGCGGCGCGCTGTGCACCGATGAGGCGCACGCCTTCTGCTAACATGAATAACGGCAACGCGGTAACACCCACGATTAATATCCCCATCAACATCCAAGCCTCAGCACCCATCACAAACTCTTGCATCTCCGTAGTTATACCTGCATGCACTAACAGCGCTATCGTCGCTGCCGTCATCGCGTAGACCGTGAAGGGTATACTGCCGATGCGCCGACTGACTCTTTCATTAATCAGGAAATAAGTCCCGGTAGTAATTGCGGCGATTAAAACGAACAATGTCCCTCTTGCATTAGTTGCAACCAGATCGACATCGAGGCCGCCAACCACAAAGAAGACGCCAATGTAGGTGAGCAGCGCGGCGCCAATCACCCTATTTTCCGGAACTCTTCGCACAATGCAGGCGTCGGCAATGACGACCAGCACAGGATAAGTAAACAGAATGACACGCTCGAGACTCGCATCGATCAGAGTTAGCGCGTAAAAATCAGACATCATCCCCACGTAATATGCCAATACGCCGACCAGCATCGCGATCACAATGGACCGTCGTGCCGGCGCGAAC
The DNA here is from genome assembly GCA_964493555.1 of uncultured Gammaproteobacteria bacterium. Classification (GTDB taxonomy): domain Bacteria; phylum Pseudomonadota; class Gammaproteobacteria; order JADZEE01; family JADZEE01; genus CAZBOQ01. Next base: position 1,503 of record CAZBOQ010000172.1, read on the forward strand.
AAAGCGGGCATCCCTAACCGCCACCAACCCCATAACCAGAACATCGGTAACGCCAATGCCGCACGGGGACTGGTCAACACCTCGAAAGGAACGCCTTCAGCATAAATGAGCTTAGCGAGGATCCCTTTGGTGGATAGCAGCAGCGAACCACCAATGATCATAGAGAACCCGAACCAAGGGCTATTGGGAGGCCGCAATTGAGAACGTTCTTGTAGTAGCGGGCTTTAATCCGCGTCCGCGAACAACGGAGGTTTCAAATTTCGCACCCTGAAGCGTGTGGCTACCAAGGATCGCATAGACATGAAAGAGCTCGTCTGCCCCCTACGATTACCAATGTTTGAATCACCGGCTATCCGGCACGTGCAATGGGGAATCCGCCAGCTTTAGAAACCATTGCTGGCATCGAGGTTCCCAGGGGTCCCTCCAACCAGTGGCCAGTCTCTATGATTGCTTCCAACGACACACCCGTTTCGTAACCCATGCGTTCGAGCATATACAGAATGTCTTCGGTCGCGACATTACCAGTCGCTGCGGGTGCAAAAGGACAACCACCGATGCCTCCACAGCTTGAATCCAAAATTCGGACACCCGCTTCCACGGCAGCATAAGCGTTAGCCACTCCAGTATTGCGAGTATTATGAAAATGGCAACGCAGTGGTATGTCACCGGCTACTTTCGAAACTGCTTCTACGACTCGGCTCACATCGGTGGGCACACCTACGCCGATAGTGTCGGCCAACGCGATCTCCTGTGGACCCATATCCGCTACCCGTTCCACCAAGCCTGTAAGCTGCCCAGTCGATACTTCACCCTCAAAAGGACAACCCCAGGCCGTCCCAATGGTAATGCCGCAATCGACATTAGAATCATGGGCGCGACGCACGATCTGTGCAGTCGCTATCAGCATCTCTTCCGTAGTCGTTCCCTGATTGCGTTGGTTGAAACTATCCGTTGATGCAAAAGCGACGTTGACCTCTTTGACGCCGGCCGCCGCAGCGCGCTCGAATCCACGTTCGTTCAAGACCAAACCGATGTAAGTTACGTCGGAACGTTTCGGCAGCCCAGCGAACACCGCGTCAGCGTCGGCCATTTGCGGCACCCGCTTGGGATTAACGAAACTCACAACCTCCATGCGCCGCACACCTGCACTGACCAGCCGCTTTATCAGTTCTATCTTGGTTTGTGTGTCGAGCAGTTTGGACTGACTCTGTAACCCATCTCTAGGCCCTACGTCGACGATTTCGACATTTTTGGTGTGCAAGTTCACGCGTCCTAAACCGCGATCGGCCACTTCTCCGGAGGCGCAAACGCATTGTGCCCCCAAAGCTTCGGTGCATCGTAATATTTTGGTTCCCAGGTTGCGTCGTCTACCAAAACCGCCCCGTAACCGTATTCGATGACCCAACCGGACGGCGTAAAAAGGTAAAACGAAGTCATTTGGTCATTGGTATGGCGGCCGAGCGACAGACATAGCGGATATCCTTTTTCCTGCACGATGTCGTAGGCTCGCCCAACATCATCCAATGACTTTGCCTCAAACAACAGATGATTGAAATCACCACCCTTTGCCCCGAATGCTTCGTTCATCAGCGCGATACTGTGATGACGTGAATTACAGTGCATAAACGTCCCTTCCGCCATCGCACCGTCAGCATCCGGCCAGTGAATGTAATCGCTCAATTTAAAACCGAGCAGACCCTCATAAAAGTCCATGGCTTTGGGTTTGTCTCTTGAGTGCAACACGATGTGTCCCAATCCCATGTGGCCGGTATTGAAACCAGCCATACCGCGCGACGGTCGAAAAGGCGTGTTGTCTAAAATTCCAGTGTAAAATATCTCAGTTTTAAAGCCATCGGGATCCTCGCAACGGATCATATCCATTACCGCGCGTTCATTGATTTCTGCTTTCGAACCGCGCTCCACCTTAACGCCGTTGTCGGCAAGCTTGGTTTTCATTGCTTCGAGATCATCAAGCGAATCGACTTCCCAACCGATAAAACGCACCTCATCGGTCTTGCTCGAATATATCGACACGCGGTGATGATGATCGTCGAGGCGATACTGCCGAGAACCGCGCAGGCTATCAGTGCGCAATTCCAGGCCATATACGGTCTGTAACAAATCATCACAGGCCCTGATGTTAGTTACGTTCCAGCCGATATAACCGAGTCTCGCTACTGCAACCATGATCCTTCTCCAGACTAAAACTTAAGATTGAATGAATTTCATCACGACTTCGTCGTGCTCCTCAGGACGCTCCCATTGCGGCCAGTGCGCTGCACCCTCAACTATATGTAACTCTGATCCTTTGATCACCTTGTTGAGATGACGACCGATCTCCGGGCCTGCGATGGGATTCTTCTCTGTCCACAACAGCAGGGTCGGCGCGTTTATCGTAGCAAGATCGTCGTCGCTAAACAGGTAGTTCGCGCACTCCGGAGCGAACAACCGCTCATAATACTCTGTCAGCGCATCACGAGTATCAGGCCTAGACCACAAGTCAACACGAATATCTATCAACTCCTCAGTCACGCCACCCAGTGGCATCAACCACTCCAGTCGCTTTCGAATGAGATCGCGCGTGGGGTTCTGCAACGCATTTACGGAGGTCTCGCGCAACGAATCCAAATCGGCGGCACCACCCTCTTCTTCTGCGGCCATGCCCCAGGGCGTGTTGAGGATTAGCTTATCAACCCGGTCGGGGTGGTTAATACCGACATCCATGGCGATCCACCCACCCAAAGACTCTCCCTCGAAAATGGCTTTCTCAGCGCCGATTTCATCCAATAGTTCGAGGATTTGATCAGTGAACTGCGCCAGCCAGTTGCCATCACGGTATGCGGGTTTAGAAGACAAGCCATGCCAGCAAAAATCCGGAGCCATTGGGCGACAAATAGTGCCGAGGCGGGTCATATTGCGTGAATAAGCCTCCGCATGGCCACCTCCACCGTGCATCAGAATTACCGGTAGCCCTTCGCCGGCCTCGATTACCCGGGTGCGGAAATTCTTAGTCTGGTAATAGCGCGTTTCGGTACCTAGTAGATCGGTATGGATACTGTTCTCTTCAGACACTTGGACATCCCTCTACGAAATGGTGAGTAAAGAAGCTTTTTAGCACCGATCAAAAATGGGTGTCAATTTAAGCGTAGACAAACGACCTGGGTTAATAGCGAATGTGAGGCCAACAACAACGATATAAGTCGCTGTTGAAACACACGCCACACCAGCACAGCACCCTAGTGCTGCAACCATTGTAGCAACACCTGAGTCGAGCTCAGTACTCATAGAACTCACAGCAGACGGCTATCCGACGAGTTGTCCCGAGAGTTAGATACGACCCACCAACGCGCCCGCAACCATCAGTAACCCTAGCAAAGTGGGTGAACCCCTTACAGACAACGCCACAATTCAGATTTGCTCGAGCCTATTCACTGCTCCACTATAGCATCGTGCTATGTTATTACATCGAACTGAGCAGCAAACAAAACGTGAAACACATACCCAAACAGACCGCCCGGCAAGCTGGCTTCAAGATGCCGGCGGAATGGGGTCCGCACGAACGCTGCTGGATGGCCTGGCCATGCAGGACCGAATTGTGGGGAGATAATCTAGCGGCAACCAAACAAGCCTATGCGAACGTCGCCAACGCGATCGCGGAGTTCGAACCGCTGGTCATGTTGACCCCACCGAGCGCCGTCGACGCGGCGGCAAAATTGTGCGGCGAACGAGTGGAGCTGATCACCATGGAACTCGATGACTCGTGGACCCGAGATAACGGCCCTAACTTTCTCAAGGGCCCGAACGGCGAGTTGGGTGCATCTTTGTTTCACTTCAATGCCTGGGGTCAAAAATACAAATCTTTTCGCAAGGATGCCGCGTTGGGAGAACGTCTGTGCGAGTACCTCGGGATCCGCCATTTTTCTTCACCACTTTTCATGGAAGGCGGAGGGATCAATGTCGACGGCGCCGGCACCGTTCTGACCAGCGAAACCTGTGTAATGAATGCGAACCGCAATCCGAGCATCACCCGACGCGATGCGGAAACCGAATTGTCCGACGCACTAGGGGCTGACAAGACAATTTGGCTACCCGGCGACCCGGACGATGTCGAAACGGATGGACATGTTGACGGCATCGCCTGTTTTGTCCGAGAAGGTGTGGTGATGGTCACGATTTGTCCCGACAAAAGCTTGCCGCGCGCCGAGTCGCTGCAGAAAAACGTGCGATCGCTTGAACAGGCAACTGATGCTAAAGGCAGGCGGCTCGAAATTATCTTAATCGAAGAAGCGTTCGAGGCTAAAGCGCGGAGCAAGATTTTCGCCCGCTCCTACATCAACTTCTATCTCGCTAACGGCGGCGTAGTCATGCCGGGCTTCGGCATCAGCCGCGATAAGAAAGCCCGGGAGGTCGTCCAAGCATGCTTCCCAGATCGCGAGGTCGTACAGATCGACATAAACGACATCGCGCTAGGTGGCGGCGGGATACATTGTATTACTCAGCTACAACCGGCTTAAGTGGGATCGAGAGAACCTTCATTCCATAAAGACGCTTCCTAAAAATTTACTTCTCAAACTAACCCGATGACTTAATCACTACAAGCGAGTCTTTCAGAGACCTTACGGCAGCGCTGTGCAGTATTCGCTGCGCATTCCGCTGCCGAATAGATGTTGACCGAAACTCTCGTTTCCGTCTTGACGGAATTGGTGAACATCAACATGCCAAGAGCGGTGAGTTTAAAGGTTTTTCCTTTCTGAAAAACGCGTCGAATGGCGGGTCGAGCGTCAACTCAACCCCACCTCTTCGCGAGTGCGGCTACAGGTGTCTATAACCGAATATATCATCGACTGACAGGGCCCAATCAGATCGGGCACGTGCGCAACCCCCATGCCGCCCAAACCTTCGCTGAACTCCTCGGGCATCTCTTTGTCGCCTACCCATGGATAGCCAACCCGAACAAGCGGAATTCCCATTCGGCAAATCGTCGCGGCGTCTGTTTGGCCGCTCATTTTCGGTGCGCCGGGGTACGATTTACCGTGACGCGCTTCCCAACCACGCTGCGCGCTCTGGACAATCCAATGATCTGGTTCGGTGCGTGAGGCGCGACAGGACACAAACATCTCCCATTCGGCTTTCACGTCATCGTGGCGTGCCATGATGCCGCGCATGACATCGCCGAACTCCGCTTCGAGATTCGCGTTAGTCTGCTCGGGGGTCGTGCGCACATCAAAGTATATTTCCGTTGCTGCGGACGGAAATGCTGGTTTCTCTGGCCAACCGCCGCGCACTGCAGAAATCCACCCTTCGGGACGCAGCTGGTCTGATTCATGTTTATCCGGATATTCGCTAAGCCATTGTTCTAGTTCCATAATCACTTTGGCTGCCGGTACAACGGAACTGTTGAACCCCGGCATCCCGCGCGGCATACCCGCGTAGCCCATGGTCGCCCAAGTCGTGACTTTGAACCAACACATACCCGGATGCTCATAGTAGATCTCATCCCAAGGCTTGAAGATGATGCCAAGATCTGGCGCCGTACCATGGGAGAGCAAATGCATCACGCCGCTACTGATACCGAAATTGTCGCGCTCGGGGACGATCCAAGGCATACCACCCCCACAGGTAGCCACGATCACGTCGCCTTTCAGCTCCGCACCGCTTTCCGCAATACAGGTTGCGACCTCCACCAACGTTGCGAGCATAGATTTCGGATTCGATGCACCCAAACCGATCACCGTGTCACCGCGATTCTCGGCAACCGGTTTCATATCATCGCGCAACTCACGGCCCGCCCAAGGAAGGTCTTTGTCGGGAACGACATCCAAGTGGGTATCAATAGGAGCATAAAGCATCAAGGTTGGCCCGCCACCGCTGCCTTTGATGCGGCCGATGCAATTGCCGGTACGCTCGTTTATCGGTTGATACTCCGCATCGATCCCGACACCTCGCAAGTAGTCCACCAGAAACTCGCTGGCAGCTCGCTCCGCCCCCGTCGGACTGTGAATTCCAGTGAGATCGAAAATCAAACTTTGTAGGCGCTTCTGATTGATCTTCGCACATGCTGTGTCATACCAGCTTTGCTGTTGCGTCGAGAATTCATGATCGGATGTTGTCATTATTTTCCCCTGTTCTTCCTAAAACGTCGTAGTTACCAAACTTAGCTACTGGCGACTTGTGGGCAGCGGGCAAATACCCCCACATTTCCATCCGCATAGAAACGCATTCCATGCGCCGCTTGCATCCGACCCGCAGCCTTCCAAGGTCGAGTGTTCGCTGGGAGAAACGTTCGCCGGACCTTTCTCACCGTCCGACTCACCTAGTAGTCACAACGCCAACCTGCGAAAATCGGGATCCGATTTGTTCCCAGACTAAAGTCAGCTCCCGCATCCCGGACGCGGTATTTTTCACGGCGGAGCTACTTCGTAGTCCGAACATCGCCAAACCCACTCCGCCTCTGCAATCAACTGATCGTCTTCGCCACGCGCACCGACCAACTGTACACCCAACGGCAAACCGTTTTCGCCACGTCCGATCGGAATAGAAATACATGGCACGTGTACTGCAGTCCAGATCCGATTAAAAACGGGGTTGCCGGTAGCTTCAAGCCCCTCGGGGGCTTCGCCAGTTGCAGCCGGCGTCAATATGAGATCATACTCAGCAAAGACACTATCCATTAGTGTTCGGCAAGCCACGATATTTTTCTCTGCAGCAATTTCATCATCGCTGGAATACTGGTCAGCTTCGATCAGTAGTGCGCGGGTACGCGGCGCAATCAATTCACTAGATTTTTCGATAACTGGCCGGAGAACCCGTGCCGCCTGCACCGCAAGCACAATGCTTTGCGAATCCACCAATTGGTCAAATGGCTCAGGCAACGACATCTCAGTGAGCGTTGCGCCATGCTTCGACAATTTACCCATAAAAGCGTGCATAGCCGCCTGCATTTCTGTGTCAGCCTGTTCCCAAACTGGCGTCGCGACGAACGCAATTTTAGGCGGCGTCGAGCACACGGCCTGTTCCGGCACTTGTGTTGCCAATGCGTGGCGGAGCAAAGTGAGGTCATCAATATCCCGCGTAAACCCACCTAGCGTGTCTAGCGACGCCGCAAGCTCACCAATGCCGCGGTACGGGAATTCACCAAAACTGGGTTTATGCCCTACGACTCCATTAAAGGCAGCAGGCCGGATTATCGAGCCGGCAGTTTGGGTTCCAAGCGCAATGGGCACATGAAAATCAGCGACCGCGGCAGCCGAGCCACTGGAAGACCCGCCAGGCGTGTGCCCAGGATTGTGTGCATTGCGCGTCTTACCCGGTGCGTAAAATGCAAACTCCGTGGTCACGGTTTTACCGAGGATCACTGCACCCGCGTCCAACAGGCATCCCACGCAGTCCGCATCTTCGGTAGGTTCATTTGCATGGAATGCCCGCGAGCCATAGGTGGTAGGCATATCTTTGGTATCGATGATGTCTTTCAATCCGACCGGGACTCCATGCAATGGGCCCTTGGTCGGCTGTTTATCGCGCTCGCGAGCCTGAAACAGAGCGGCGTCGGGATCTAAATATTGCCAAGCTTGGACGGTTTCCTCGCGATCGTCTATGCGTTCGAGACAAGACGCAACCAGGGCTTCCGAGGTAAGCGTCTTGTCACGGATCTGTTTTGCGGCTTCGGAGGCGGATAGCTTAAACGGTTCTTTTGTCATCTTTTGTCTTTAGGAGCAGGCTTTAGCCCGTGAACAATACGACCTGTGACTCCTCTTGCTTACCTCCCTCCATCCATCACCAAGCCAACACCGTTTATATACGACGCATCATCCGAAGCAAGAAACACCACCGTCTTCGCGACCTCCTCCGGTGTGCAAATTCTGCCAATTGCAAACCCCTCGCCAACCGCTTTCTTAATTTCCTCCGACATGCCGACGATACGATCGAATATCGCAGTGTCCACGGCACCCGGGCAGACCGCGTTCACCCTGATACCGGCACTGATATACTCGAGAGCCGCCGCTTTGGTCACACCCATGACACCGTGTGCCGCTGCGCAATAGGCTGAAAAATTGGCGGCTCCGACCAAACCCCAGTTCCCCGACATGTTGATGATGACCCCGCCGCCCTGTTTGACCATTTGCGGAAGCTGATATTTCATTCCGCGCCACACACCGTTCAACTTAATATCGATCATTTTGTGCCAGTCGGTTTCGCTGGTATCCGCTAACGGTAACATGGCGCTCTCCCAACCAGCATTGTTAAAAGCAACATCGATTCGACCAAATGCTTTTACGGTTTCATCGACAAGTTGGGCGACGCTGTCGGTCATTCGAACATCAGTCTTGACGAATCTTGCTTCAGAACTAGACGGTAGCGACCCGACGGCGGCATTCCCCGCCTCGACATCGCGCCCCGCTATGACGAGCTTGGCACCTTCATCGGCAAACAATTTTGCTGTGGCCAGGCCGATCCCGGTATTCCCACCGATGATCAGCACAACCCTATTTTCGAATCTTTGCACTATTTATCCCCCACCCATTCACGGATTCTGAGATGATACGGTCATGAAATCCTTGCTGCTAGGACTAATCAGAGCATACCGTTTGTGCTAAGCCCCTTTTTCGGCCAGCATTGCCGATTTGAACCCACTTGTTCCCATTATGCGCTCGAAGCGATCGAGCATTATGGTTCGTTCAAGGGTAGTTGGCTCGCCATACGAAGGATTTTCAGATGCCACCCTTGGCAACCCGGCGGCTACGATCCCGTGCCCAGCCGCGAGGAAAACCTTTAGGCGACCCGTTCTATCGCTATTGATACTTCCTGCCCGTCGATGTCAATACTATCGAACGCCGTGGCGGCATCAGTCCCTACGAGCGTAAGCTCCACGGCAAGAGTTTCACTCTTTATCCAATCTTTGTGAGTTTCAATGGCACTCTTGAGTTCATCATGCGCGGATAATCCAACCAAGATGCGATCGGTCAGCTCAAAATCGGCAGCTTTGCGCATATTCTGGATTCGGTTAACTATCTCGCGAGCCAACCCTTGCAGCCGAAGTTCCGGCGTAATCTGGGTGTCGAGAGCAACCGTGATATTGTCTTCCTGCGCAACTAGCCAGTCGCCGATCGCTTCGCTGACGATATCGAGATCACCAGCACCCAACTCAATTGCTAACTCGTCTACTTCGATGGTCAACGCTCCCTCGACAAAAAACGCATTCAGCGCTGCGTCATCCAACGCCTGTATCACTTTACTAGCAGCACCCAAATGCTTGCCAAGACGCGGTCCGAGCTTTGAAAAATTGGGTTTCGCGCGACGCCGTACGATGTCACTCGAATTGGCGATGTATTGAATCGCACCGACGTTCAGTTCTTCCAGTATCAGCTCCTTAACCTGTTCCACCACGACCTCTTCCACACCGGACCCAGTAACCACCAATATCCGAGACAAGGGTTGTCGAACCTTAATCTTGCTTTCGTTGCGCAGCAGTAGCACCTGCGTGACGATCGTGCGCGCCAACTGCATGCGGTGCTCCAAAGCCACATCGATTGCCGTATTGTCCGCTCTTGGAAAATCCTCCATATGCACCGACGCATCAACACCTTCATCCTGCAAAGCCCGATAAAGCCATTCGCTGAAAAACGGTGCAATAGGACTCATCATCTTGGCGATACCGAGTAGACACTCATGGGTCGTCTGGTAGGCGCAGAGCTTAGCGTGATCGGAAATAGACAGGTCGCTGTCGGTTTTCTTACCCGTCCAAAAACGTGGTCTGGAACGGCGGATGTACCAATTGGAAAGCTCATCGACCAGGCGTTCGACACTGCGAGCTGCACGGGTCGCATCGTAGTCAGCGTAAGCTTTATCTACCTCACGCGCGGTCGTATTCATGCGACTGAAGATCCAGCGATCGAGTTCGGAGCGGCGTTCAACAGGAATGTGTGATTCCTGGTTCTCGAAACCATCAATATTGGCGTAGCTCGCGAAGAATTTATAGACGTTTTCAAGCGTACCGAAAAACTTGCCGCGTGTTTCTCTTAAGCCGCGCTCGGAATACTTCATGTTGTCCCAAGGCGGTGAATTACTCATCATATACCAACGCACCACATCAGCACCGTAGTTCTCGACAGTAGCAAACGGATCGACCGTGTTGCCCTTGGTCTTCGACATCTTCTCGCCATTCTCGTCGAGGATAAGTCCGTTGACGACAACGTTCTCGAAACAAACTTGATCCATCACCAGCGTAGCGATCGCATGTAGGGTATAAAACCAGCCACGCGTCTGATCCAGACCTTCGCAAATGAAATCTGCTGGGAACCCTTGCTCAAAAGCATCTTTGTTTTCAAACGGATAATGCCATTGCGCGAAAGGCATCGCGCCGGAATCAAACCACACGTCAATCAGATCGGGAACGCGTCGCATGGTTCCGCCATCTGCCGCCGGCCAGGTGAACTGGTCGACAAACGGCCGATGCAGGTCGAGTTCCTCGTCCGGCGGGACCTGATCACCGCACTTTTCGCGCAGCTCCGCGATCGAACCGATAACTTCCATATAATCGGATCCTTCTTTATCCGACATCCATATGGGCAACGGCGTGCCCCAGTAACGCCGTCGGCTCAACGCCCAGTCGATATTATTCTCCAACCAGTTACCGAAACGTCCATCACGGATTGCGGGTGGATACCAGTTAATGGTTTTATTGA
>CAZBOQ010000173.1:0-10789 GCA_964493555.1 uncultured Gammaproteobacteria bacterium
AAATCAGATCCTACTCCTACACCGAGCTCCGCATTTAAAGCGCGCACCGAGTAAATGGGGATTTTCTGGTGGCCATATCGAACCTGGAGAAGACCCTGAGTCTTGTTCGCTAAGAGAGATGCACGAGGAAATTGGGACCGATGTGCAAGTTGAACTACTCGCGCATCTCGGTCCGGTGCCAGATGCCGTATCGAGAACCCTGGAAGTATATTTATTTCACTATCACTGGTCAGGCGGTAGCGTAAACTTGAACGACGAACACACAGATTATGCATGGGTACAGGCGAGCGCCTACCCTGGCTACGACGTAATGACGGGGATCGACGCCGATCTCGACTATTTCGGAATTTGGCCTTTAAAAAACTCCGAGGAGGAAAAGTTGTGACTAGATTAAATATCCTGAATAAGGATCAAATGGCACCCAATCAAAAACGCGTCCACGATGAAATCGTCGCCGGACCGCGCGGAGGAATCGTCGGCCCGTTCAATGCGTTGCTGCATAGCCCTGGTATCGCTGCCCCGGCTCAGGAGATGGGTGCGTATTTGCGCTTTGAAAGTCCGATTCCGGCAAAACTGCGCGAGTTCGCGATACTCATCACGGCACGTTTCTGGGGCGCACAGTTCGAATGGCATTTCCACGCCGAATTGGCCACCAAGGAAGGGTTATCGGAGGAGACTATCCAAGCTATCGCCGTACGGGATCGGCCCAGCCGAATGGACAGTACTGAATCCATTATCTATGAGTTCTGCGTCGAGCTTTTGGAACGTAAGGAAGTGAGTGATGCAAGTTACGCAAAAGCGCTGGGGCTACTGAATGAACAAGGCGTAGTCGAGTTGGTGGGGATCGTTGGTTATTATGGGATGGTATCGCTGGTATTGAACGCATTCAGAGTGCCGGCGCCGGACAACGCCATGCCGTTGTCCTAAAAGATGGCCCCGATAAAACTAAACTATCGGGAATACGGGGACGGAGCGCCGCTCGTCATTCTCCACGGGCTATTCGGTTCCGCTAGAAATTGGCATTCCGTTGCCGAGCAATTAGCCGACAATCACTGGGTGATTTGCGTCGATCTTCGCAATCATGGGAACTCCCCACATGGTCCAGGAACGGACTATCAGGTCATGGCCAGCGACCTCAAGCAGCTATTAGCGGTTCTCGATATCGACCAAACCTCCATCCTCGGCCACAGCATGGGCGGTAAAACGGCGATGTGGTTTGCGCTCACCCAGCCACGCCATGTCGAAAATCTTATCGTGGTCGATATCGCACCGGTCACCTACTCCGACCATTGCTCGGATCATCTCGCTGCAATGCAGTGCTTACGGCTTGATGGACTACCGAACCGGCGCGCGGCCGAACAGCAGCTCGCTAATACCGTCACCGATCCTGTAATTCGCCAATGTCTACTACAGAATCTCACCCGACAGGACGGTATGTTGCGTTGGCGGATCAATCTCGACGCGATCCAACTCGGGATACCAGCGATAGTGGCTTTCCCACCGTCCACTGCGCTATTTAGCGAACCGTGTCGATTCATCCGCGGCGGCAAATCGACCAACGTGACCACCGAGCATCACACTGCGATCGGCAGACTGTTCCCGAACGCATCCATTACTACCGTCGACAACGCGGGCCACTGGCCACACATCGAACGCCCGGCAGAGTTCCTTGCCGCTACAGCAGACTTTCTCGATCTGCGTTGATCCGTTTGCGCCGACGATTACAGATCGGCACAATGGCGACCCCATGGCAAACAACGAATTAAAGAAAGTCGTACTCGCCTATTCGGGTGGCCTGGACACCTCGGTCATCTTGAGATGGTTACAGGAGACCTATGCATGTGAAATCGTGACTTTCACGGCCGACATCGGTCAGGGCGAAGAGCTGGAGCCTGCGCACGCGAAAGCCACCGCCATGGGCGTCGAGCAAATCTATATAGAAGACCTACGCGAAGAGTTCGTCCGCGAGTTCGTATTTCCGATGTTTCGCGGAAATGCGATCTACGAAGGTGAATATCTACTCGGTACTTCGATTGCTCGCCCACTGATCGCCAAACGATTGGTAGAAATCGCCGCCGAAACCGGTGCCACAGCGATCTCCCACGGAGCGACCGGCAAAGGTAATGATCAGGTTCGTTTCGAACTTGGCGCGTATGCGTTGATGCCAGAGATAAAAATCATTGCGCCATGGCGCGAGTGGGCACTTGATTCGCGAGAGTCCTTATTAGCTTATGCGGAAAAGCACGCCATCCCCATCGAAATGAAGCGTGCCGGAGCATCGCCTTACTCGATGGACGCCAACCTACTGCACATCTCTTATGAGGGAGGTGAACTCGAGGAACCGTGGGAAGAGCCCGATCCGGGTATGTGGCGCTGGACGGTGGATCCTGAATACGCCCCCGACACGCCGGAATACATCACACTCACTTTCGCGAGCGGCGATCCTGTTGCGGTCGACGGAAAACTGATGTCGCCGGCGACCATCCTCGCTCATTTGAACGAAGTCGGCGGCAAGCACGGCATAGGCCGCCTCGACCTGGTCGAAAACCGTTACGTCGGCATGAAGTCTCGTGGTTGCTACGAAACCCCCGGTGGTACCCTTCTCCTGAAGGGACACCGCGCCATCGAGTCGCTTACCCTGGACCGGGAAGTCGCGCATCTCAAGGATGATCTAATGCCGCGCTATGCTGCGCTAATTTATAACGGCTACTGGTGGTCCCCTGAACGCGAGGCGCTCCAGGCTCTGATCGACTCCACCCAGACCCGAGTCAGTGGCGACGTTCGTCTCAAACTGTACAAGGGCTCGGTAAGCATTGCAGGACGCCGTTCGAAGCAAAGCTTGTTTGACGTGCGTATCGCGACCTTCGAGGACGACGCTGGCGCTTATGACCAACACGATGCGGAAGGATTCATCAAGCTAAATGCGTTACGGTTAAAAGCTAGGAAGTAGGCAGTCCTCATCTCTGTGAGCTAAGTCACACTCCTCAACCCCGCTCATCTGTGTACGGACTTCGCGATCGTCTTGTCGCTGGTGCGGATCACGCACCCTTGGTATCCGATCGGTCGCAGAGAATGTCGCAAACCGAATTCGCCAGGGTTACTCTGCCCAGTCTCGGCGTCGATTATATGCAAGGTTTCTTGACCGATCAGATGAGACCGCGCGAAACTGCAACGTACACCTAGAAGGTCTCCCTCCACTCATAGCTCCGGTGAGCGAATGAGTAGCATCTTTTCAATTTGCATCTCGTCGATCGTGTGCGGGATCCCACCAACCCCAAGCCCCGACTCGCGCAAACCGGCAAAGGGCATGCCGTCAACTCGAAAGGCAGTATGTTCGTTTACCATCACCGCCGAAGCATCCAAGCGTCTGAATGCTCGCAAAGCTGTGTCCAGATTACTAGTAAAGATCGCCGCTTGAAACGCGACTGATAGCCCATTAGCTTGCTCGATAGCCAGATCCATGTCGTCGTACGGATAAACACACACCACAGGGCCGAATATCTCGAGCCGACTTACGCTGACATCGCTTGGAGGATCGAAGAGCACGGTACACGGATAACAACTCTTACTTATGGGTTCGCCACCACCCAAACGTTCGGTACCGGCTTGCAGAGCTTCTTCTACCCAACTGTGGACTCGTTCGACCTCCGCATGGCGAATGAGCGGGCCGATGTCTGTTGTAGCCAAGGTGGGATCACCGATACTGAGGTCTGATGCGGCACGTGCCAGTCTCTCGGCAAATTCGCGGGCGATACTCGCGTGAGCGTAGACCCTTTGCACTGAAACACAAACTTGGCCGGCGTGATAGTAGCCACCCTTGGTAACCGCCCTTACTGCAAGCTCTAGATCTGAATCCACTGCCACAATGAGGGGCGCCACACCCCCGTGCTCCAAGGCACAGCGGGTACCGGGCGCCAGTTTTGAACGTAACATCCAACCAATCTGGGCGCTGCCAATAAAACTGAAAAATCCAACCCGCGGATCTGTGACCAGTCTGGTAGCAACTGCGGACGCATCGGTGATTATCGCTTGGCACCATTCCTGTGGCAGACCGGCGCGGCGCAAGATGTCAACGAAGCGCAAACAGGACAACGGCGTGACTCCCGCCGGTTTCACAATCACCGGACAACCGGCCGCCACGGCTGCCGCCACCTGATGGACGATGAGGTTAAGCGGGTGGTTAAAAGCACTGACCGCCACGACCACTCCGATCGGCTCTTTCTGGGTAAATGCCACCCGGTTTACTGACGATTGCGCGGCGCCCATCGGGATGACCGCACCGACTTCCGTCTTGAGAGTCTCGACACAGAGCCTGACACCGTCAATCGCTCGGGCGGCTTCGATTTCGGAATCCATCAACGGCTTCCCCCCCTCCCTCGCTGCTTCGATCGCCAGCGTCGCTGATTCCTCGGACATAATATCCGCTGCGCGCTCCAGAATATCGATGCGTTCATGCATTGGTAACCAACAGTCGCGATTACGAAACAGTTTATGCGCTGTATCCAAGGCCTTTTCTACATGCGCGTCACCCCCGGTCTCCACTTCCGCGATCGGCGCGTCGTCAAACGGGGCCGTCACGGGAACCGTGCCGGTTTTAGCCGGCGCGTCTGTAATCATCAAAGGAAAATAATCGTTCATGTACAACCCCTTTAGAGGTTAGGCAGCTTTCTGCAACACGGAAAAAATAAAGTTATTTCAATTAATATCTTTATTATCAGAATCCTCGTCGAAATTGCCGGTGCATCCAATAATCTACGCTGAAGTTACGCCCTGCACCGGAGAAAAACAGCGCCAGTAACATGACGAAGTAGGTGGCCGCCCACTCGATACCGTTGTTGAGTTTCACAAAGCTGCCATGTGCGCTCAGGTATTCGTAGTTGCCATGTTTGCGCAAGATTAACTTGGCCTTATGTAAACGTTCGCGGGCGTCATCCAAATTCGCCGCGGCGAACGGCGAGTGAACATCATGCACTGCCTGCCAGCCATTGTCCCAATGCACGGTAGTCGCAGCAACTACCATGGTGAACATCAGCGGAATAGCAATCCAGCGTACCGCGACGCCCAATGCCAAGCAGATAGCGCCTAAATATTCGGCTCCCCACACCATAAACGCCATTAGCGTCGGAAATGGCAGTCCCAACCCCCAGCCGGGGTTGGCGAACCACGCGATCGTGGAATCCAATGAGGTTTCGCTGTCGAAAGGATCCCACTTGTTGTTGGCCGCAAACCAGAATACCGGTGCCAAATAGGCACGCAACAGCAACGGCGCGAGAAAATCGATCCCCTTGAATTTGTCCAGAATGTTTTGACACCAATTTAACAGTCCGGTGAGTGTGCCACTGTTCTCTCCTGGTTTTTTTAACACTTACGCCACTTTCTAGTCGGGATGTGGGTCGCTTAATCGCACGGGCACGCCATTATCTTGCACGATCTGTGCGTGCACGCGTTCCGGATTCGGTGCCGATTTGACGTACCGCACGGCCGCGACCAGCACACCTACACCAATCAGAACGTTAAAAAGAGCCGCCAGGATCTTAAGGGAAGACATCGGAAAAATCGGCACGGTTACCCCCTCCTAGTACGGCTTGCTTTATTTTGCCCCAAGCACGACCTCGCGTTCCTTGAGGTGTCTCAGGATCTCGGTTCCACCGTCTATGACGCGCTGGGGCTCATGATGCTCTAGCTCGTTAGCAATCGTGTACAAAAGTTCCTGACCCGTTCGACCGCTGTCATCGCGGATCAGATCAATCAGTCTAGCGCTGACCGGGTTGAGTTCCATGAAGCCCACCTCATCTTCGCTATCGCGATACACGACTAAATAGGTTGGCGTTTCAGGTGGCTCTGCCGGCAGGAACTCTGGACCAATTCGATGAACAGGAAAGCGGTAGGTGAGCGACCATGCCAACGGACTTACAACTGGAATTCTCGCTAGGAGATCGCCATTGCGATCTATGCCTCGGTAGGAGATTTCGCGCGTATCAAACCGCAAGCCCGACTCGACCCATTCGTAATGTGCCAACTCGGCTAAAAACGGAGGATCACCATCATCGGCTCGCTCGGTTTCCACATAACGCAGAAACTCCTGCGGCAACTTCGGAAAAAGCGGTGTATGAGATTCATGGTGTGCGAAGTAGTCGCGCACCATCGCGTGCCATTCATGATCCGGCGTTATTTTCCTCAACACTGGGAAGTTATTACTTATGAACCTCTCAATATTGTTATACAGAAGCTCGCGATAAATCTTGAGGCGTCTATCCTCGATGCCAGTGGGTGCCGGATTCAACTCCGGGTCGCGGATGTGCTTGGTAAACTCGTATTGCAGCCGAACGAATTCCGGTCGCCAATCAGCCATGCTGTCGGATTTCACGCTGCACTCCCAGTGTGCGCCCAGCCTGATGCGCTCTGACCTTGTTCACTTCGCCGAGTAGTTGTGGCAAAGGTGGGATATTGAAGTCCCTTTCGACGAGTGTCGGGAAAACACCGAATGCATTGTAGGCGGCTTCCAGTAAGTCCCATACCGGGTCGATTACATCCGCCCCGTGGGTATCGACTATTAAATCTTCGGCTTCGTTGTAGTGCCCAGCAATGTGGGCGTAGGCGATCCGCTCGCCGGGTAATGCGCTCAGATAGGCACGCGCATCATAGCCGTGGTTTACGCTGTTTACGTAGATATTGTTGATGTCGAGCAGCAAATCACAATCCGCTTCCATGATCACCGCGTTCAAGAATTCGATCTCCGTCATCTCCTGTCCAGGGGCGCAATAATAGGAGACGTTCTCCACCGCGATGCGCCGCTCCAGGATTTCCTGGGTGCGCCGTATCCTGGCGACAACGTAGTGCACGGCCTCTTGGGTAAAAGGAATGGGCAACAAATCATAGAGGTGGCCATCGTCGCCACAATAGCTCAAATGCTCGCTGTAACACCGGATCTGATAACTATCGAGAAATTGACGAACGCGCTTCAAGAACGCCTCATCCAGCGCCGCCGGCCCACCGAGGTTTAATGACAGCCCGTGACTGACGAAGGGGGTCCGCTCGGCCGCTACCCGAAAGTAGCGGCCGTAGCGGCCGCCGACCTCGATCCAGTTCTCAGGCGCAACTTCCATGAAGTCGACCTGGGCTGGAGTTTGCTTGGCCAACGGCTCCATCAAAGACCGCCGGTAACCAAGCCCTGCACCTTGCACAGGGTACTGCTTGGTACTCACTGAGGCATTCAGCCTTGACAGAGTACGGAGAGACTAAGGATGTGTCCTCGCGGATCAGCCCTTGTCACCGCCGCACTTGCCTTCGCCACATTAGCCTTCTTCACCACCTTTATCACCGCCACAGCTACCTTCTTCACCACCTTTATCACCGCCACAGCTACCTTCCTCACCACCTTTATCACCGCCACAGCTACCTTCCTCGTCACCTTTGTCGCCACCGCATTTGCCTTCGCCAGACTTACCTTCATGAGCGTCAGCAACAACCATATATCCGCTCGAAAGCTCGCTCAGGCCGAACGGATTGTCGGCTGCCATCACAGGTGAAGCGGCTAACGTGACCGCGAAAGTCGTGCCAATAGCGGCAGCAATTGGCTTAAGGGATGTCTTTTTTGACATGTGCAGAGTCTCCTCTAGTACTAGTTTATTTATGCCACTTTCCAAACCTGATGCTCCGAGCTCGTGGCTATGTAACGCGTCACGAACGTAGACCCGCTTAGGACGGCATGGTTCCCTACACGGCTCCACGTTGGAAAAGTTTAAAACATCAGGTTTGTATATGAAAGGCGCTGGACGCACCCAAATCGGGCCACTCCAACGAACCCGAAACCTTAAGTCAAATAGACCGCATATGCGGGAACAGCAAGACCTCGCGGATAGAGGCCGAATCAGTGAAAAACATCACTAGCCGGTCTATTCCTATACCCACCCCAGCGGTAGGTGGCATACCATGCTCAAGTGCGGTCACGTAGTCTGCGTCGTAATGCATCGCCTCATTATCGCCAGCATCCTTCGCAGCCACCTGCGCCCGGAAACGCTCAGCCTGATCGTCGGGATCGTTCAACTCTGAAAAACCATTGGCAAGCTCGCGTCCAGCAAGGAAAAACTCAAATCGATCCGTAACAAATGGATCGGCGTCATTACGCCGTGCCAAAGGCGACACCTCTGCAGGATAAGCAGTAATAAAAGTCGGTTGAACGAGATGCGGTTCAACACTCTTCTCAAAGATCTCAATTTGCACCTTACCAAGACCATAGTTATCTTCCAAAGGCACGCCCATACCACTAGCTATTTTTCTAGCACCGTCCAACGAAGCGATCTCTTCCGCCTTCACACTAGGATTGAACTCGAGGATCGACTCTACGACGGTCAGGCGCCGGAAAGGCTGAGATAGATCATAACGTTCCCCCTGATAGCTAATCCCGGTCGATCCAAGTACGTCGACCGCAACCACACGCAACATTTCCTCCGTCAATTTCATCGCGTCGTTATAGTCCGCATAAGCCTGATAAAACTCCAACATAGTGAATTCCGGGTTATGCTGGGTCGATAGACCTTCGTTTCGAAAGTTGCGATTGATTTCGAATACCTGCTCCATGCCCCCGACAACCAACCGTTTGAGAAACAGTTCCGGAGCGACACGCAGATAAAGGTCCATATCGAGCGTGTTGTGATGGGTGACAAACGGGCGCGCCGCAGCACCTCCGGGAATAACCTGCATCATGGGCGTTTCGACTTCGGTGAAGCCGCGCTCCATCATGAAGCGCCGCAACGAATCGATGATTTTAGAACGCGCGACAAAAGTCGCGCGAGTCGTATCGTTGGCGATCAGGTCTAAATAGCGCTGCCGATAGCGCGCTTCCGCGTTAGTCAATCCATGAAACTTTTCTGGCAGCGGGCGCAAGGCCTTGGTGAGCAGTCGAATAGACTCGACGAGAACGCTCAACTCGCCCTTTTTGGTTTTGAACACCGTCCCCTCAGCTGCAATGATGTCACCAACGTCCCATTGCTTGAACTGTGCGTAACGCCCTTCGACAAGCGCATCACGACGCACATGCAACTGGATACGACCCGACATATCCCGCAAATCGGCAAATGCTGCCTTGCCCATCACCCGCCTTGCGGTCATGCGCCCGGCAACCTTTACCCGAAATCCTGCCGCCTCCAGTGTTTCGTTGTCGCTGTCGTCGTACTTCGCGTGTAAATCTGCCGCCAGCGCGTTACGTCGGAAATCGTTTGGAAAAGCATTGCCCTCGGCACGTAACGCATCGAGCTTTTGCCGACGCTGTTTCAGTAGCTCGGTGGTTTCATCCGCCATCTGTCTGAGAATACCGAATACCCCCTGAGGAATACAGCGCCAAGGATTTGGCGTCACTGACCACTGCTGCACACATTAAACTAGTGATCTGGTAGCGCGACAGAATCCACCATGGCCTTCACATCACTGTACCGCTTATCGACACCCGAATTACGGCACACCAGCAGACCGTGACATAGTTCCTTCAGAAGGACTGCGCGACGTTAGATCCCCGCCTTAAGGCTCGCCTCCATGAATGCCTTCAAACTGCCGTCCAGCACAGCCTGGGTATTGCCTGTCTCTACACCGGTTCGTAGATCTTTTATCCGTGACTGGTCCAACACGTACGACCGGATCTGGCTACCCCAACCGATATCGGCCTTGGCTTCCTCAATCGCCTGCTGTTCAACGTTGCGCTTCTGTTGTTCCAATTCATACAACCGTGCCTTCAGCATATTCATCGCCTGCGCCCGATTCTTATGCTGCGAGCGCTCGTTCTGACATTGGACCACCGTATTAGTGGGTAAATGCGTGATCCGCACGGCCGAATCAGTCTTATTGACGTGCTGGCCACCGGCACCGCTAGAGCGGTAAGTGTCGACCCGCAAATCGGAGGAATCGATTTCAATCTCGATGTCCTCATCAACTTCGGGCGAGACAAACACAGAGGCGAACGATGTGTGCCGACGATTACCCGAGTCGAACGGAGATTTACGCACCAGCCGGTGAACCCCAGTCTCAGTACGCAACCACCCGTGAGCATACTCACCACTCACCATCAGCGATGCACTCTTGATACCGGCCACCTCGCCTGCTGAAACTTCCATGAGCTCGCTTGTGTATCCATTATTCTCTGCCCACTTTAGATACATTCTAAGCAGCATCTCAGCCCAGTCCTGCGCCTCAGTACCGCCGGACCCGGCCTGGATGTCCAGATAGGTATTGTGGCTGTCCATGGGTCCACGGAACATGCGACGGAACTCTAGCTCACTCAGCTGTTCCTCGAATCGTGTGAGATCGTCGGCGACAGCGACGACCACCTCCGCGTCGTTCTCATCGCGAGCCAGTTCAATCAGGGCAGTGGTATCGGCGAGCGCGGTTGCTAATTGATTGATGCTGGAGATTAATTTATCGAGGCTTGACCGTTCGCGACCCAGTTCTTGGGCGCGAGCCGGATCATCCCACACGGCGGGATCCTCTAGTTCGCGCTGAACTTCGAGCAACCGTTCATGCTTGTTATCAACGTCAAAGATACCCCCTGAGAGCGGTGTAACGCCCGTTCAGATCCTTCAACGCAGCAATAATCGAGGTAAGTTCCGCCATGCCAGGGCGATTCTACATCACGCTACCGTGACCTCCAACGGCAAAAATTCCAGGATGAAGTCCAAGGTCGGAATTTCAGATGGCACTAACATGCTCGAGAATGAGTAGCGGTGTAACACGACCTGAATAGTCATTCACCGCTAGACGATACACGGCACGAATTTTCTGAGCGTCCGCAAAATCACAA
>CAZBOQ010000174.1:0-19165 GCA_964493555.1 uncultured Gammaproteobacteria bacterium
TGCTATTGGAAGCAGTAGTGGCGATTCTGGCAATTTGCCACGTTTTAGCAACTGTCGTAGTTTGCGTCTCAGGTTCGGCCCAGGTGGCACCGTCTAGGGTCTCGCGACCGGCGTTGTCAGCACCGCGGCGGGCCAAGAGCCGTAGGGGCGCAAGATTTCCTCAGGGGGCTTTTTGGGTGCCCAGACCCGTTCAAACTCATCGAACGGAACACCTCGGTCGAGCCGCGCAGCGTAGGCATTGCGGCGACGCGTTTCGGTGGCGTCAGTGTCGATATGGGAGCCATCTTCCGACAAAGCGACACAATAAATGTTTTCGACGACTTCTGGAGAGATAGTGCCTTTTTGGAGATCAGCGAGCAGCGTTTCAGGGTCGCGTTCTAAGGGGTCGCCGTAGCCGGTTCCACCGGTAGAAAAGGCAAAGGTGATGACATCGCCCTTGTCATACGGGCGGACGCTGCGACCCTGGAATTCAGTTGTTAGTTCACCGTCTATGGTTTGCCGCTGCAGCAGATCCGGCGTGTCTAAGTTCAGATTCTCTTCACCGCGTGCCATGCTTTCCATAATGTCGGCTTTGCGAATACTGATGCCAGGGATGGTGCATGGAGCGTAGCCTCCGAATAACGGTTGCGGGGTCTGGATCTTGCTGTTGTCGGCGATCGCCATCATGTAAACCTCGGGCACATGATGGGCGACCCAGAGTTGCGAGGTACCGACGCCGCCCCGAAACTTACCGTGGCCGCATGAGTCGCGCCAGTGTTGTGAAAGTGGCACTAACATGGGGAATTCGTTTTCCATCAATTCGACATCCGGCGCGCGACCGAAAACGCACCAAGGGAAGCCAAAAGCGTCCATGCCGTCCATAGTCGGTCGGGCCCCTTGGCCTTCGGAGTTTATCGAGTAGGCGAGCATATCGGCGAACGGCATGTCCCACTGCGACAAGCCCGCAAGTACCAGTGCATTCCCGCCATTGCCCATAGAGGCGCCAGCCTGTTCCCAGTCAACGGTAGAAAACATGGCCTTGGCAACGCAGTTGTGGACTGCGCTCATCACGCCCGTCGAGATCATTACGGAGTTACTAGTGGCAGCGCGCACATCCGGCGACAGGCAAGTGTTTGGTGGAAATTCGAAATCAATCTTGGCGAATGTTCCGTTACTGATCGGCAGATCGTGGAACAGGTATTCGTAGATGTAATTTGAAAAATGACCTACCGCAGCTTGTGAATGCGCGTTATAAGATGACGCTGTCTCCGGCCCAGTCCCGGTGAAATCCACCAGGATGCGATCGTCTTTCTTGTTAAGTGTCATGTAACAGGACCGGATCAACCCTTGCTCGCGGCCCACGGCGTCGGAAAAGGTTACGCAGCGATATTTCCCATCAGGCCAGTGGCGGATGCGCTTACCTGCGCCTGTTTCTGCTTCGATCAGCATCTTGCGAAACAGACCTTTTATGTAGTCGACACCTTCGCGCTCGGCGAGCTCGATGATGCGGCGCCGCACCCGATCAGCGGTGGTGCAACGCGCCTTTAGATCGACCGCGATCATCTGCGGCGCGCGAACGCCAAAAAGTTCGAACATGTTGAGTACATCCTGGCGCAGCTCAAAGTTCTCTCCGATCTTCATCGGCGGCAGGTTCATACCCTCTTCGAACCGCGCTTGCGCTGAGACGGGCATGCCACCCGGCTCGCTAGCGCCCGTTTCGGTGGTATGCACCAGCGCGCAGGTCCACGCGATCAGCTCGCCATCGAAAAAAACCGGCATGGCGACCATTTGGTCTGGGTTATGCACGCCGCCGTACGCCGCATCGTTGCAAAACCATAGATCACCGTCTTTGATGCCAGGGTTTTCAGCGTACGTATGCAGTATGTATTTGATGACTACCGGCGGGATCACCGCGTGCAGATAGGTTCCGCAGGATCCGTTCACCATGTCGCCAGCGGCGGTCATCATTCCAACCAACGAGTCGCCTGCGATCCCCATGGCGCTGCGGCAGGAGCGAACAAACACTTCCATACCTTCATCGAGGATATCATTGGTCCGTTGGAAACCGATCTCATACTGGCCGAGACCAATATTTTCAACGCACGCCATTTCTTCTTCGGTGGCAGGCGTTGGCTTTAACCAGCGCATTTTTTCGTCTGTAGTCGGAATTGTCATCTATCCTCCAGGACCTCGCTAACTATTTAGGCGATCTTCGCTGCGCTGACCTTCGCGTACGGATACTATTTTCGTTTCGCGGCTCGCGAATGAGTGTTCGCCTCCTTCCAAAATGCCTAGGCCGTAGCGATCGATGCTGAATCGTTGCTCCGGTGAAACGATTACCGTGGTGAGCTCAGCTTCAACGATCGCTGGCCCGGTGACCACGTTGCCAGGCAGAAGGCGCGCCGAGTCGAAGACTGGTGTCTCTCGATAGCCTGAGAATTCTGGCCAAAAGGCGCTGCGTTCGCTGACCTGTGCCGGTCCGGGGTCAGCGCCGTGCAGTTCAAGTTCCTTGAGTTGAGGCTTGGCGGTGGGAATGCTGACTCGCAGGATGAAGCTATCCAGATATACACCGCCGGGTTTGTTCACCACCAATGGGCTAAAGGCATCGGAAAATTCTTGCTCAAACGCATCGTAAACCGCGAGCGCGTCTTGCTCACTGTTTATGTGTAACAGCGGTGATGCCATGCGTTTGACGTTGACCTGGCCCCCGTAAAGCATGTCTAGTTCCAATGAAAACTGTGCTTCATCCACAGGTAGTCCTTCGGCGCGAAGGTCTTTAGTTGCACGTTCAATAAGCGAATCGACCAACGCATTGAATTCGGAGTAATCCGTGAGCAGTTGCTGGCTGATCGCCTGCATATACACCATGCGTTTCGATACTTCATATATATGTACGATATTGACCACGGAAGAGCCCATCGCGCAAAACACCGGGGAGGCGGGAAACACGATCGCCTTAGCGACATCACCTTTGAATCCACCGACATGCGTGGGCCCGGCGCCGCCGAAGGCGAACAGCACGAATTCTTCCGGTTTGTAACCTCGCAGGTGCACTTCGCGTTTAATGGCGGACGCCATATTCTGGTCGACAACGAGGCGGATCAGGGCTGCGGCCTCTGCAGTACTTACGTTTAATGGCTCGGCGATATGCTCTCGTATGGCTTGTTCGGCGCGCTCCAAGTTGAGTGCCATGCGTCCGCCAAAATAGTTTTCCGCGTTGATGTAGCCGAGCACTAAATCGGCGTCCGTTACCGTCGGCTCACGGCCGCCGAGGTCATAGCATGCCGGTCCTGGCATAGAGCCGGCGCTTGCAGGGCCTACGTCGAGGCGATTGCCCAGCGTCGGATTGAGCGATGCGATTGAACCACCGCCCGCGCCGATAGAGATTGTTTGCAGCATCGTGATGCCGACCATCCAGGTATCGATGATCGGCCGAAACTCGTAGTTGCGAACGCTGGACTCAACGACCAGGCCGACGTCGAAACTGGTGCCTCCCATGTCACAGGTGACAACGTTTTTGTAACCCAGTTGATCGGCAAAATGAACTGAACCCATAAGACCAGCAACCGGCCCGCCATTGAACGTGCGACAGGCCGTTGTGTTGAATAAATCCGCGCTGCCGCCGGTATTGTGTATCATCAAAAAGCTGCCACGGAATCCCTGTTCGCCCACGCGGTCCCAGGTTGCGGACAATTCAAGTTGCATCGCCTGCTGCAAGTAAGCGTCGAGGATAGCGGTCATGGTGCGTTCGTACTCGCCGAGCTTGGCGACCACCTGGCTTGATAATACGACCGGCAGGTAGCCAACATGGTATTCCTTATACTCCTCGCGGATGAGCTCCCGTATTCGTTTTTCATGCTGATCGTTGACGAATGACCAAAGCAGCGAGACAACGATCGCACGGGCACCACGATCAACCAATAGGTTGAGTTTTCGGCGGAGATCGTCTTCGTGCAACGGGCGGATCACGGTGCCGGTGCCATCGATACGTTCGCGAGCCCCGACGATCATGTTGCGCTCGACCAAGGGTATAGGTTTTGATTGCACGGCGAGGTTTCGCCGTTGCGCGACGCGCTTGCCGTCCGTCCATTGCGCGCCGCGGCCGAGCAGGGTAGCGTCTTCGTGGCCCTCGGTGGCGATCAAACCGATTCGCGGACCCTGGCGCTGTAACAAACGATTTAACGCGACGGTAGTAGAGTAACGGATGATGTCTATTCTCGGCAGCAGTTCGTCAAGGTCCATGTTGGCGTCGTCGGCTGCCTCTTCGATCGCGTCCATGAAACAGATAGACAGATCGTGTGGTGTGGTTGGTGTCTTGACGATGGTTCGCTTGCCTTCACTTGTCAGCACCAGATCGCAGAATGTCCCGCCAATGTCGATATCAATGGAATTGAGTGGGCTAGCCATCGTGCTGCTCCGGTTCAAACAGATGACCGTCCTTAATGGCGAGTTCGCCAGAGCCGAGGCGCGCTTTAAGGCGCGCGATATCAACTTCGATGTCGTGAGTGATGGGATGTCCGGGGGGCAGGTACTCCGTTTCGATCTGCCGACCGCAATTAGGACAGTAGAATTCGAGGATGCGCACCCAATCGGGGTCGGGCGAGAACGTGAAATCGCCTTCGATTATCGGCGGATGGATTTCGCGAGGGTCCCGCTCCGCTACTAAACATCCCCGTTTGTAGTTTTCCTTAGCGCTATGTAATCCATGATCACAGCTAGCGCAACGCCACAACTCCCCATCAAGGTCCAAGGTCAGATACTCGGTGAATTGGATCCTTTCCATTGTCTTTTAGGTACCCTGCAGTATTCCGTTGCCGAATTCGTCGACCGTCAGTCGCCATTGGGGTGGCACGAAACAGGTGGTGCTGCCGCCGGAGATAAGCGCGGGACCGGGGATCGTTTGCTCTGGTTGTAAGCGCGTGACGTCGTGGGTCACAACCTTTATTTCCTGTCCGCGGAAATACACCGAGCGTTCGCCGCTACGCGAGTCGGTCGATTCGCAGAGAGGCAGGGAAGGTTTATAGGTTGGGACGGGGTAGGCGGCTCGTAGCCTCACCACCACCCCGGTTACGTTGTCGAGCTCAGGAAGGGGCTGGCCGTCGTCTAGCATCACGGTATCGCCTTCGCTAGGTTCGAGCTCAACGGCGAATGTTGCGTCGTCCCCGCTGAATCCCTCCGCCTCTAAGTCCAATGCGGCACGTTGCGTCTGTTTCTCAATGGTTGATGCTATGTCGTCGGGAAGCTCACTGGTGGCGTTCGGTATCACGCCATGTTCATAGATGTGCATGACTTTGGAGATGGCAGTGCCGAAGGCGCTGAACACCGGACCCAACGCGAACGAAACATATACGGAGCTAATTCTCAGGCGCTCGGCGGTTAACGCGGCAAGTAACGGGCCATTGCCGCCGTATGCAAAGAGCGGCACGGCATTGGTTCTCGTACCGGCCGTCTTCGATGTAGTGTCGAGAAATTCCTGTAATACCGTGCAGGCGAGTTCGACCACGCGTTCCGCTGCTGCAGGGATGTCGATGCCCAACGGTATCGCGATGTTGGTTGACACGCTTTTTTCAGCCGCAACGCTATCGAGTTGCCGGTCGCCATCAAGAAAATCAGTGGCGTCGAGATATCCAAGTATTAAGAGACAGTCGGTCAAGGTCGTCTCGCCACTGCCGAGGCCGTAACACGCCGGTCCTGGGGCTGCGCCCATGCTTTCAGGTCCCAGCTGCAGGCCGCTGGTTCCGACCTTGGCGACGCTGCCACCACCGAGTGCAAGCGAGCGGAGTAGCTGTAATGGTGTCTTGACAGGAATATCAAATAGATTGCCATCTGCCTCTACGACCGGGGCAGCATCTCGGACTACGCTCAATTTCGTCGTGGTGCCGCCGACGTCGAAGCACAGCAGGTCGCGAAGCCTGTAGCGTTCGGCGAAATAGGCCGCCGCGTAAGTCCCGAATACGGGGCCAGATTCGATAGTATCCATGGCCTTGGTCTTGCCCACTCGAGCCACGCCCCCATTGATGTGGCCGACGAGGAATGTACCGCTCCAATTTTCCTCGAGCTTCAGGCGGTCTTCTGCCTTGAATAGTGATGCCGCTAGCGCGGGGTGGGTGTAGGCGTTGATCAGGGTGAAGTGCGTGCGAGTCATGTCATCTGGCGTTTGTGCCATTTCACTGCCGAGGAGCACCGGTACTGCACCAAGATAATGATCGGGATATTGCTCAGCTATTGTCCGCTTTACGGCGTTTTCTTTTTGCGGTTCACTGAAAGCGCCAGCAAAGCTGACGCAGATCCTTCGCACGCCCTTCTCGAGTAGACGGCGCGCGGCGGCGAGTGTGGTTTGTTCATCAAAATCGCCGTCCATACTGATGATATTCTCCGGCGCAATGATACGGCCGACAGCCGGTGACGAGCCCGTGCCGTACAATGACGCCTGCGCACCACTATCCACTAATAACCCCAACTTTGGCCCACGTTTCTCAGCAAGCGTGTTGGTGGTCACTGTGGAAGACCAGCGGATAATACTTACGTCGCTCAAAAACGAACGCCGGTCGTTGTAATTCAAGGCCGCCGCAGCCCTGTCGATTAAATTCATCAATGCGACGGTAAGATCGTGTGGTGTCGAGTCCACCTTGAACGCTTGTGCGGTCCCGTCGCCAACGACCAATGCGTCGGTCATGGTGCCGCCAGCGTCGATATTTAAAGTAAACATGTATCTCTTTTCGTTTGGCGATCTCGCTAGGGGGGGGTAATGGTAAGTCAGATGGAGCCCGATGTGGAGCCTCAGAAGAATGGTTGGATTCGAGGCCGTAGCACACTGGTCCGGCGATTCTTGTACTATCGTCTCGCTGTGACGAGATCGGCCACGAAGACACTGAGTAGCGAGTGGGGGAAAACGGCGATGCGAGGGGTCTTTCTCTTGGCGGTTTATTTCGGGACGGTGTTTTTACTGGCTGCTTGCTCACGGGTGGAGCAGGGAGTGGATGAAGATCAGGCAGGTGTTGATGCGCCTGCGGTAGAAACCATTGCTGAACCGGTTCGTACCGTGAATGTCAGCAGGGCCTACATCGATGATGCGCGGATTCTGGATGCCGAATCGGAGCCCGCGTCCTGGCTTGTTTATGGTCGGACTTACGAGGAGCAGCGTTTTTCGCCGTTGTCCCAGATCAACCGCGAGTCCGTCTCGCGCCTAGGTTTGGCCTGGTATCGCGACATGCACACCACGCGGGGGCTTGAAGCTACCCCAATTGTTGTTGATGGCATGATGTTTTTGACCAGTACCTGGAGCCGCGTCTATGCGCTCGATCCCGTCAGCGGTGAAGCGATCTGGGCGTTCGATCCGGAAGTGCCCAGGCAGTGGGGACGCCGCGCCTGTTGCGATGAGGGCAACCGCGGTGTGGCTGTTTATCAGGGCAAGGTCTATGTAGGCACCATAGATGGTCGCTTGATTGCTTTGGATGCGCTAACCGGTGAGAAAGTCTGGGAAGTTGATACTCTCGTTAATCGCGATCGTTTCTACTCCATCACCGGTGCACCGCGGGCAGCGCGCGGTAAAGTGTACATCGGCAACGGCGGAGCGGAATTTGGTGTGCGGGGTTACATAAGCGCATTCCACGCGGAATCGGGAGAATTGGACTGGCGCTTTTTCACTGTTCCCGGCGATCCGTCCGAACCCTTCGAGCATCCCGAACTTGAGGCTGCAGCAGCTACTTGGAGCGGCGAGAATTGGTGGACCTACGGTGGTGGAGGTACGGTGTGGAATTCCATTGTTTACGACCCGGAATTCAACCATCTGTATTTTGGCGTTGGCAACGGCTCACCATGGGCCCGCGAGATCCGTTCGCCTGGTGGTGGTGATAATCTGTTTCTTTCCTCCATTGTCGCGGTCGACGCCGATAGTGGGCGTATGCAGTGGTACTACCAGACGACGCCAGGCGACAACTGGGATTACACCGCGGTGCAGGACATCATGCTGGCGGACATGGAGGTCGATGGCGTCGCGCGCAAGGTGTTGATGCAAGCGCCAAAGAACGGTTTCTTTTACGTTATCGATCGTAGTAACGGTGAACTGTTGCGCGCGCACAAGTTTGTCCATACGACCTGGGCCACTCACGTTGATATGAAGACCGGTCGGCCGGCAGAGAATGCGGCACTTGACTACCGAAAGGAGGCGAAGTGGATCATACCGACGTCCCTCGGTGCCCGTAATTGGCAGGCGATGTCGTTCGACGCAAGTAAAGGCCTGGTCTATTTAACCGCTGCTGAGATCTCGGGTATCTTCGCCATGGATCAACAATGGCAGGAAACCGGTAATTACCGTCATGATGCGCTAGGTCTGAACCTTGGCGTGGAATTACCCGGCCTGCCACCGATTGCGGCGACGACTCCCGGTTGGTTGCCGAGTAGAGGGTATCTCAAGGCGTTTAATCCTTTGACTGGCGAAAGTGACTGGGTAATCGAATCACCGCATTATTGGAACGGCGGCGTTTTGGCGACCTCTGGTGGATTAGTCTTTCAGGGCACAGCGGATGGTCACGTCAATGCAATGCATGCTGACAGTGGCGAAGTGTTATGGAGCTTTGAGGCTTACACATCGTTTCTCGCACCGCCCGTGAGTTATGAAATAGACGGGGTGCAGTATGTCGCAATTCTCGCCGGTACCGGTGGCGGGGATCTGTTCAATGGTTATACCTCGGAGGTTGCTTCTATCATTTATGGTAATCACGGCAAGTTGTTAGCGTTCAAATTGGACGGAGAATTGTCGTTGCCTCATCAGGAGCCTGTGACCCGGGCAATTCCAGAGCCACCTGAACTCGTTGCCAGCGCTGAAGAGATTACTGCTGGCGAGGGCCTTTACCATGAGTATTGCGCTATGTGCCACGGCTTCAACGCCCGTTCTAACGGTGCGGTAAAGGACCTACGCTTTACCAGCGAGGTTAGCCACAAGGCCTTCAATCAGATCGTGTTAGAGGGTGCGTTGTTGCCGCAGGGTATGCCCAACCTCTCGGACGTGCTTGACGAGGGCACAGCACGGCTGGTGCATGCATACATTATTGCGCGTTCACTCGAGGATCGCGAGAATCAGCAAAAGCCGTGAAAATCGATATCCCGCACTGGGTTGGCGCACCTGAGCGTGAAATAATACTGCCATGAGCGCCCGATTAAAGTCCCAGCAACATAGTTGCCCGATCCCGTTGGAGGAATTTGAGCGCTCAGACCGTGATTTTTCAAGCGCTGTTGTAATGCCCGGTGCCTGTTACTCAGACCCGGAATTTTTCGATTTCGAAATGGAAGCGGTTTATGGCCGCGAGTGGGTCTGCGTTGGCCGTGCGGATCTGATCCCGAAGGTTGGTGATTATTTCACTATCACGGTCGTGGGTGAGCCCCTTATAGTCGTTCGTAATGCCAATGACGAGATCCGGGTGATGTCCGGGGTTTGCCGCCATCGGGGCATGGTGATCACCGCTTCAGCGCAAACTACGCCCGATCACTGGTTCGATCCTCCAGCGGAGACGTCTGGCAACTGCCGCGTGTTTCGTTGCCCGTATCACTGGTGGAGTTACGATCTGGACGGCAATCTTATCGGTGCGCCACAAATGGATCGTACCAACGACTTCGATTTGAGTAGGAATCCGTTGCCTCAGCTTAAGGTTGAACTTTGGCTCGGTTTCATTTTTGTCAATTTCGACCAGGCAGCGATGCCGCTGGCACCTGGCTTGAAGGAACTCGAGGGGTATGTGAAAAATTGGCACATGGATAAGATGGTTTCGGTACATCCTGAGACATTGCCTGAGTTACCGTTCAATTGGAAAATTATGGTTGAGAACTTCATGGAGGGTTACCATCCGACGCGTCTCCATCAAGGCATACACGATTGGGCGCCTAGCTCGGGTGCGTGGTTTGCCCCATTTGCGGATGATGCTGCTGCTATCTACGGTGCAATGAATACGATCCATCCCGACGGAGGTTTTAATCCCACTGCGAAGGCTTTATTCCCGGTCATCGACACTTTGACGGACGACGAGCGCAACAAAGTTCCTTTTGTCTATGTGCCGCCCAGTCTGCTGATCGGTATGCAGGCGGATTCGGCTTTCTGGTTTACCGTACTGCCGACCGGCGCGGGCAGCCATACGCTTTCGATGAGCTACATCTTTCCACCCGCAACCCTCAAGCTTTCCAGCTTCAATGAAACGCTAGAAGCTGCAGTGCAGGGCGTTATGGCCTTCAATAATCAGGATCTGCCGACCAACACTGCCGTGCAGGTTGGCATGTCCTCGCGATTCGCACCCCGTGGCCAGTACTCTTGGCAGGAATCGGTGTGCGCTAACTTCAATCGGTGGCTGGTGAAGCGGTATCGTGCTTTCGCTCATAGTTCTGCAGAATAGCCCATCCTCCCTAACTAAAAGAGTCGATATTTTGTGAAAAAGCCACTTGGTATTACTGAATTGGTCCTGCGAGATGCGCATCAATCGCTGTTGGCGACACGCTTGCGGTTGGACGACATGCTACCGATTGCCGAGAAACTTGACCAAGTCGGTTTCTGGTCTGTGGAGTCGTGGGGGGGTGCAACGTTCGATGCATGCATTCGTTACCTCGGCGAGGATCCCTGGGAGCGTATCCGGGAGCTTAAACGGGCGATGCCCAAGACCCCCCAGCAAATGCTGTTCCGCGGGCAGAACATTTTGGGCTATCGACACTATGCCGACGACGTAGTCAGGAAATTTGTTGAACGTGCCGCGATGAACGGTATTGATGTGTTTCGCATCTTCGACGCAATGAACGATATGCGGAATCTCGAGACCGCGATTAGTGCTGTGGTCGAGACCGGCAAACACGCGCAAGGCGCGATCTCCTACACCGTTAGTCCGGTACATACTGTGGAGAAGTGGGTAGAGCTTGGCAAGCAAATTGAAAGTATGGGTGCCGATTCTATTTGCATCAAGGATATGGCAGGGTTGCTAAAACCCTATGTCGGCTTCGAACTCGTTACGCGTTTGAAGAAGGCCGTGAAAATACCTATTCACATCCAATGTCACGCCACTACCGGGATGTCGACGGCAACCTACGTAAAATGCATAGAGGCCGGAATAGACAATGTTGATACTGCGATCTCCAGTATGAGCATGACCTATGGGCATTCCGCTACTGAGTCGTTGGTGGCGATTCTCGAAGAGGGCGATCGGGATACCGGACTTGATATCGATTTGCTAGAAGAGATCGCCGCGTATTTTCGCGAAGTGCGCAAGAAATATGCGAAGTTTGAAGGGTCCCTGCGCGGTGTCGATTCACGCATCCTGGTCGCGCAGGTGCCGGGCGGGATGTTGACCAATCTCGAAAGCCAATTGCGCGAACAAAACGCTGTTGATCGCATGGATGAGGTTCTAGAAGAGATACCAAAGGTCCGAGAGGATCTTGGCTTTATTCCGCTGGTAACCCCTACCTCCCAAATTGTCGGTACCCAATCGGTGATAAACGTGTTGGCGGGCGAGCGGTATAAATCGATCACCAACGAAACGGCTAATGTGCTTAAAGGTGCCTACGGTGCTACGCCGGCACCGCTTAACGCCGATCTACAGAAGACGGTGCTTGCTGGTGAACCACCTATCACGACGCGACCGGCGGACCATCTTGAACCGGAAGTGGAACGCCTGAAAAGTGAACTTGAGGCGGCGGCGTCCAACCGATCGATCACCCTCGCCGAGGATGTCATTGATGATGTACTGACCTACGCATTGTTTGGCCCCACGGCGATGAATTTCCTCGAGAACAGAAACAACCCTGATGCCTTCGAGTTGCCACCATCGCACGAATCGGAGACAGAGGCTGTACCATCCACCTTGCCGAACTCACTGCAAGCTGGCGAGTACGCGGTAACAGTAAATGGCCAAAGTTACGTGGTGAACGTCAGCGCCGATGGTGACTTGAGTGCGGTTGGCGTCGGAGATCAGACAAACGGCACGGCGGTTGAAACCGAACTCGCGGGTAACATTATCGAAATCCTAGTCAATCTCGGTGATGAAGTTGAGGAAGGCGATCCCCTGGTGATGCTTGAAGCGATGAAAATGGAAATGGAAGTTGTTGCCCCGCACGCTGGCACCGTCCTCGAAGTCACCACCACTGTGGGCGACGCCGTCGAGGCTGGGCAAACCCTACTTACCGTCGGTTGATCGCTGGATCGGCGGTAACAGCTGTAGGTGTCGGTGTATCGTAGGGCGGGTCCAGCGAAGCGAAGGCCGGCGTCATTTATTTCATGAGTAGCAGTTACGACATAGGCGTTGATATTGGAGGAACGTTTACCGATTTGGTCGCGATTGACGATCACGGCGAGCGTACCGTTATCAAAACTCCCAGTACGCCGGCGGATCCCTCCATCGGTATGGTGCTAGCGCTCAAGCAGGCGGCGGCGGCGCTGATGCTCGACTTCGATGATTTTCTCGGCCGTATAGCGCGGATCTGTCACGGTACGACTGTTACCACTAACGCTGTCATCACTCATTCCGGGTGTAAAGTAGGGATGCTCACTACTAAGGGCGTACGCGATACAATCGAAGTACGGCGAGGTATTCGTGAGCTCGAGTTTTTGTACGACTATACTTATCCGCAGCCCGTGCCGCTTTGCCCTAGAAATTTCAGGATGACAGTCGGGGAACGTGTACAAGCTGACGGTGAGATCCTTCACGCGCTGAAAGACGATGAGGTGAGATCAGCTGTCCGCGCGTTTCGCGAGGAAGGTGTCGAGGCGCTGGCGGTTTGTTTTCTATGGTCGTTTCGCAATCCTACCCATGAGCTACGCGCTGCGGAGATCTGCCGGGAACTTCATCCCGATGCTTATCTCGCACTCTCACATCAGGTCGCTCCAATCCTCGGTGAGTATCTTCGCTTTCAAACCACAGTTGTCGACGCTTATGTTGGCCCCATTATCCGTCGATACATGACGGCCATGACTGATACTTTATCAACAGCCGGTTACAAAGGGGCGCTCCTAATCGTGACCTCGAACGGCGGTTTGATGAGTCCCGAAGCAATCATGAACCGGGCAGCTGTGACGCTGACGTCAGGGCCCGCCTCCGGCCCGGTCGCTGCAATTTGGTATGGCGAGCAATACGATGCACGCAATTTGATCACCATGGACATGGGTGGCACCAGTTTTGACACTTCGTTGGTCAAGCAAGGCAAAATATCCGTTCGCCACGAGCAGGCCGTAGGGGGTGTTTATCATATTGGCTTGCCGTCGGTGGATGTGCATGCCGTCGGCATCGGCGGAGGCACGGTCGCCTGGCTGGACGAGGCTGGAGCATTACGTCTGGGTCCGAAGAGCATGGGTGCCGATCCGGGACCAGCATGTTATGGGCGTGGGGGTATCGAGGCGACGATTACCGATGCCAATCTGGTGTTGGGGCGTCTCAATCCTGACTATTTCATTGGCGGCGCGATGCGCCTTGATAAAGGCGCATCCATCGCGGCGCTTAAACGGATCGCCGATCCCAAGGGAATGTCCGTCGAGGCAATGGCGCGAGCGGTGTTGACTATTGCGGTAGTGAATATGGCGGAGGCCATCGAGGTCATTTCGGTACGCCGCGGCGAAAATCCACGAGACTATGGCCTGCTGGTCGGTGGTGGTGCGGGACCGGGACATGCGGGTGAGCTCGCACGACGGTTGCGTATCGCGCAGGTCATTGTGCCGCGGGAGTCATCGATATTTTGCGCTGTAGGAGGGATCATTTCAGATCTGCGCCATGACTACGTTGCCAGCATTGAGCAAGCAGTCGAAGGACTCGATTGGCAGCGGCTGATTGCCGCGCTCCACGAGTTACGTTCCCAGGCAGACGAAACCCTCGATGCCGAGCAGGTAAAGGAGAGTGACCGTTATTACCAGATATCCGCGGACATGAAGTATGTCGGCCAGTACCACGAGATCCGTGTTGAGTGGCCTTGGCAGGAAGGTTTTGGTTACGCTGAGCGGCATGCGGATGAGATCATTCAACGCTTCCATGATCGCCACGAAGCTTTGTATGCCCATCATGATTTACAAGAGCGCCCGTTTGTGTCGAACATAAAGCTCACGGCGTTTGGAGCCATCGCGCCGGTTAAACCCAAACTGTTTCCCTCGGCTGCCGCTGACGCGCAGGCCTACAAGAAAGGTGAGCGCGAGGTATGGTTTGAAGAAACTGGACTTAAAAGCACGCCGATTTTTGATGGTGACAAGATGCTTGCTGGGGTCCGCCTGTTGGGTCCCTGCGTGGTTGAGCAAAAGACCACCACTCTTGTCGTACCGCCGGCTGTTGCTCTGGAAGTCAGTGGTCATGGTGATTTTTTGATGTCGGTCCCCGTCTAGAAGGAAACTATGAACGAACAGGCGAAAACGCACGTCGATGTTCTCGATTTTGAGGTCATTCACTGTGCTTTGCGTTCCATTACCGAAATCATGACGGCGAACATGGAGCGAACCGCACGTTCACCGGAACAGTTTGCCAGTCGCGACTACTCGGTCGGAATATTCGACGCCGAAGGCAATACGGTTGCGGTTTACGAGGGCAATCCTATCCAGTTGTATGCGATCCCGTTCGCGGTCAAGTCCGTCATCGAATTCTTCGGAGACGATATTAAACCGGGTGACCAGATCTGGACTAATGATCCTTACACGGGGGATTGCGGTAGCCATTTGCAGGATTGCACCATGCTGGTTCCGGTGTTCTATCAAGGCGAGCTCGCCTTCTGGGCAGCAAACCGTGCCCACCAGGCAGATATAGGTGGCTCCGTGGCTGGTGGCTACAACCCGCAGGCGAGCGATATCTACAGCGAGGGCGTGCGGTACCCACCGATAAAAGTTATCGAGAACTACGAGATCCGCAAAGATGTATTCAATCTGATCCTTGCGAACATGCGCCACCCCAATAAGCAGCGAGGGGATTTGCTCGCGCTTATTGGCTCCAACCGGATCGGTGAGCAGCGGATTGTGAAACTGATTGAGCGATACGGTCTATCGATGCTCCGGAAGTTCTGCGAACACGCTTATGACTACGCCGAAAGAATGCTGCGGTTGCAGATAGAGAAGCTACCCGACGGTACTTACCTGGCAGAGTCAAAGGGTGAGGGTGGGCCGCGTTGCCCACTCTATACGATTCGGGTGAAGCTGACCGTCGCCGGTTCCAACATCACTATCGACTTCAGTGAAACCGACGAGCAAGTGCCGAGTTATATCAACAGCCCCCGTTGTAACACGGTAAGCGCTGCCTGGATTGCTCTGCTCACGACGCTGGGTAAAAAGATTCGTTATCTTTCGCAAGGGGTCGAGCGGCCCGTTGAGATAATCACGAGACCCGGCACAATCACACATCCGGTAGTGCCGGCACCGGTCAGTTCCTGCACGACTTTCTGCGCCAAACACGTCATTGATTCGGTGTGGGCGGCACTGGCACAGGCAGTCCCGGAGCAGACTCCAACAGGCTGGGGGACGATCCCCTTCGAAGTACTGGCTGGAGAGGATCCGCGTACAGGCGGCAGCTATGCCTCGATCGATTTTTTAACCTGTGCGAGTGGCACGGGAGCTATCTGGGGAACCGATGGCTGGTCGACTGGGGCACCGGAGATCTGCAGCGGCACGCTGCACTATCCCGATCTGGAACACTACGAGGATGTCACACCGAATCGATGGGACATATGGGAAATCGAAACGGATTCTGGCGCACCCGGTAAGTGGCGCGGGGGGCTTGCGATGCGGACCGTGATCACTAATACCGGTGGGGATGCCTGGGTGCATACCGGTGGGCAAGGGTTTAAACAAGAAACACGCCCGGTCCCGGTGATCGCTGGTGGCCACCAGCCAGCGCCCGTGTCGCGTTGGATCGACGAGCCGGACGGAAGCGTTACGGATGCTGGGGACGTGCTGAGCTACCCTTTTCGGCCGCGGGCACAAATGACGGTAATATGCCAGGGGGGGTGCGGTGTTGGCGACCCGTTTGAGCGAGACGTAGTGGCTGTGTTGAAAGATGTGATCGAAGAGAAGGTGTCTCTCGAAGCCGCACGGCGAGACTACGGTGTCGTCGTCGATTTAGATACACTTGAGGTAGATGTGGAGGCGACAAAAAAGATACGAGCCTGAAAGAGCTTGTGTCATGACTACTCGTGTGATTTGTATAGAGGAATGATCCAATGGCGTCTGTAGCACCCAGCAAATCAGAGACGATACGTGCCCGGTTAGACCATCCAATTGTCGATTCCGATGGTCACGCGTCGGAGTTTGAGCCGATCATGTTTGACTACCTGCGTGACGAGGGTGGCAGTCAGGCCGTCGAACGGTTCAAGAAAATCAGTCATTTCTATAAGCCGTCTTGGTTTGATCTGTCGGCTGAGGAGCGTCGGACGAAGCGGGTGCCGCGACCGCATTGGTGGGTGCATCCCATCAAAAACACCCTAGATCGGGCAACCAGCTCTCTCCCACGCCTGATGTACGAACGCCTAGATGAAATGGGCCTTGACTTTACCATGGTGTACCCGAGTCTCGGTTTTGGCGCGCTGCATATGCCTGACGACGAGTTGCGCGGTGTGGCTTGCCGGGCATTCAATAATTTTCACGCCGAAGTCTATGCGGAATACGCCGATCGGATGACGCCCACCGCAATCATTCCTATGCACACACCGGAAGAGGCCATCGATGAGTTGGACCACGCAGTTGGTGAGTTAGGGATGAAGGTTTGTATGTTAGCGGGCTATGCGCGGCGACTGATTCCAGCGGCGGTCGGGGCGGCAGCGGAACTCGCCCACCATGCCACGTGGCTGGATTTCTTCGGAATCGACAGCGAGTACGATTACGATCCAGTGTGGGCAAAATGTATCGAACTCGGGATCGCGCCAACGTTCCATTCCGTAGGTCTCAATTGGGGTAGCCGACGTTCCATTTCGAACTTCATGTTCAATCATATCGGCCATTTCGCTGCCGCCGCTGAACCATTGTGCAAATCATTATTCTTTGGTGGAGTAACCCGACGCTTCCCCGATTTCCGCTGTACTTTTCTTGAAGGAGGCGTGGGTTGGGCATGCACTTTGTTGAACGATCTGCGTGGCCACTGGGAAAAGCATAATTTGGAGACGATCGACCACTGCAATCCAGCGAGTCTCGATCTGCCAGCGATAAAGACCTTATTCAAACAGTACGGCGGAGCGGATCTGGCTGCTAGGTTGGACGAGGGCGATCGTTCGGCACTGCTATGGGGCTACGACGTGCCCGTCGAATACCGCGACGAATGGGCGGCTTGCCGGATTGAACGCGCGGAGGACATCCGCGATCTATTCCTACCCAATTTTTATTTCGGCTGCGAGGGAGATGATCGCTCTGTCGGTTGGGCCTTCGATCGCACTGGCAGCGTATTCGGTGAAGAGCTCAACGCAGTATACGGATCGGACATAAGCCACTTCGATCTGCCCGACATGCGTGACGCGGCCGAAGAGGCCTGGGAGATGGTTGAAGACGGCGTCCTCGACGAGGAACAGTTCCGTAGATTTGTATTCGTGAATCCCGTGAAGATAAAAACGGATTTGAATCCTGATTTCTTCAAAGGAACGATGGTTGAGAGCGCGGTAGATAAACTGCTGGCGAGTTAAATCGACCGATTGACCTCAGAGTGAGCCGGTGTCGGTTCAGTAACCGAATCGTACCGATAGTCCGCCGTAGACATGAATGGTTGGGGCCGGTTCGAAAGCGCGGCCGCCAAACGCGTTCAACCGCGCATTTGAATTATAGTTTTCGCTGAACAGGTTGTTTATCCCGAGGAAGGGTGCGACCTCGGTCGAGCCGTAGGCGAACCGATGGCCAGCGCGGAGATTGGCCACCTGATAGGAGCCGTTGCGGTCACTGTTGGCGTTGTTTATCGAAAAATCATCTACTACGAGGATATCCCAGATCAGATAAAGTCCCGATGTGTGGCGATATGCGAACTCCGCAAAGAACTGATGCTCGGGTATGCCTGGAAGGGGGTTTCCTTCAGCTCCCGTGTTCTCCGGAAAGCGGCTAAAGTCGAACTTTGAATAGGTGTACGCAGTACTGAGCGACAACTTCTGGGTAATATCGACAACGATCGCCGCTTCAAGTCCGTCGCGATTTGTATCAGCGTTCTCGAAAAACGACCGGTTGCCGATATTGCCGACGCTGGTCACCTCATCGTCAACATTCATGGTAAACGCTGCCAAATCGAAATAAAGGCGTTCCCATAACGTCCCGCGGGCACCGATTTCAAAGCTCTCCGCGGTCTGTGCGCTAACATTGTTGAAACCGCCCAGATTTACGTTGAGGTTGCGCGCCGGGTTGGCCAACTCGGTAAACGTCGGCGTCTCGAAGGAAGTACCGTAGTTCGCGTAGAGACTGACATTGTGTTTTGCCCGCCAGCTTATTCCCACGCTAGGGCTGAACTCATCGAAGTCAAGCTGACTCGATTGATCGGCATTGGCCAGAAACCGGTCGGCCACCGCAAGATCTACCATGTCATAGCGGCCACCCAGTGTGAGTGTCAACGCTTCGGTTACCGAGAAATGATTCCGAAAATAAAAGCCGTAGGACTCGGCTTCCTCCAATTGATCAAAGGCAAGTGCGCCCCGCACACCGGCATTATTGATGAAGCGTTGCCGATCGTCTTCCTGGATATCGATGTCAAACCCTGCGGAGAATTGATTATCGTGGCCAACCAACTTGCCTGAGTAGTTGTATTGGGCGCCGCCGCCAAAAAAGAAGCGGTCAAACTCAACCACACCGTCATTGGCGACAAAGGGAATGTGTGAGCCTATCGGTAGGAAGGTTCCGAAGTCTCGCCATAGATAATAGTTACGTACCGTGATTTCATGGTGTTCGTCGAAACCGCGCCGATACACCCAACCGATGCGTTGTTGGCTCAATTTCTCCCCGGCGTTCGAGGCGAGGTTGCGGGCCTGTGCCTGGCGCCGATCGGTTTCGATGTCTGCGCCGGTTATCGCACCCGCGTCGTCGGCAGTGGGTGAGTCGACTAGGTTGAATATCACCATCAGGTCCGCATCGCCGTCGAATTCATAGCGAAACTTACTGTTGAATAAGCCGTGCTCGACGCGTGAATGATCACGATAGCCAGCGTAGTCGAGGTAGGAACCGGTAATCAGATAGTTCAGTTTGCCGTATTGTCAACCGGCTTTGAGTTGGTATTTGTGATGGCTGAATTCGCCGAAG